>NZ_JBIAVJ010000028.1:0-136201 GCF_042894025.1 Streptomyces sp. NPDC001549 | reverse complement strand
CGGCCTTGGGGCCCCGGGGCTTGTTGGGCGCACCGCGCCCTACCCACCCGGCCCCGGGGGCCGCGCAACGCCCCGCCCAAATTTAGGCCCCCCCCCCCCGGGGGGGGCCCCCCCCCCGGGGGGGGGGGGGGCCCACGCCCGTTCCCATGCCCGTTCTCATTCGGCCTCCGGGGCGATCCGCGCCGGTCCGGCCTCCGGGTCGGCGAGCAGCTTGTCGTGGAGCTGCCTGCTCCGTTCGGTGAGCTGCTGGGGGCCGGCGAGCGGGGGCACGCCGGAGACGCTCTCGCCGGGTGCCAGCGGGGGCTCGTAGTGGGTGGGCGCGGTCATGACCGTGTAGGCCGTGGAGACGGCGATCATCGCCGTCAGGCTGAGGGTCGCGCGGGTCCACAGCCGGGTGCGCCGCTCGCCGCCGCCGCGGACGGCGGCCGCCGGACGCGGGTCGAGGTCGACGGCCGGCCGCAGTGCGGTGAACAGGTCGCGCAGCAGCGCGGACTGCTTTTCGAGCGGTACGTCGGCCAGTTCGGGGATCCGGTCGGCGAGGTCGGCGTGCGCGTGCACGAGCCGGTGGCCCGCGGTGGGTGTGGTGGCCTCGGTCTCGGCGGCGGTGTCGGGGAGGTCGAGGCCGACGCCGTCGTAGAGCAGGACGGTACGGCGGTTCGCGGGGGGCAGCGAGAGCAGGGCGTCGAGCAGGATCCGGTCGGCGGGCTCTGCGGGCGGCTTGTCGAGATGGCGGTGGGCGTGCCGGAACCGGTGCCAGGGGGAGAGCGCGTACTCGTACACGATCGCGCGTACCCAGCCCACCGGGTCGGGATCGGCGGCCACCTCGGGCCACCGGTCCCAGGCCTGGACGAAGGCCTTCTCCACGGCCTCCATGGCGAGTGCCCGGCGGCCGGTGAGCAGGTAGGCCTGCCGGGCGAGGTCGCGGGCGGCGTGGGCGTAGAGGGCGTCGAAGGCCTCGGCCGGGCCCGGTACCGGGACCCTTGCGGGGGCGTCGGCGGGGAGCTCGTCGGGCTCGGTCCGCCCGTCTGCGGCCTGTGCGTCTGCGGGCGGTGCGTCTGCGGCCTGTGCGTCCCCGGGCGGCGCGTCCGTGGTTCGCCCGTCCGAGGCCGGTCCGTCCGAGGCCGTTCCGACCGTGGTCGGTCCGTCCGGGGCGGGTGGGTCCGCGGCGGGTTCCTCCGCCGCCCTTGCCGTCTTCGCCTCCCCGGGCGCCCCGGCGGGACCGGCGTCCTGCGGCGGGGCCGCCAGGCGCGCCAAGAACTGTGTGTACAGCTCGCGCTTGCGCCCGCGGGGGGCCGTGCGGCCCGATTCCCAGGAGCGGATGGTCGACGCGGTGACCCCCACGGCCGCGGCGACCTCATCGTGCGTCAGTTCCGCCGCCTCGCGCAGTCTGCGGCGCTCCGTGGGGGCGGGCAGGCTCAGCTCCGAGTCCTCTGAGGAGGTCGTCTCGACGCTTCGTGTCATGCCACACTCCCCGCGAACCGGCCGCTCTGGGCGAAAAAGTACATAAACGTATATTGAGCGACACCACGGATATTCGCCTGTTACCCGTCCATAGCGCGTGTCGTTGGCACCATGGCGGGGTGACCCAAGTGACCGAACGCGGGACCCCGTTGTCAGCGGCCCCGCGAGCCGGCGTGCGACGCCGTTCACCGGCCGCCGCCGCATGCGTCGTGGGCGGCGCCGTGGCGGCCGGACTCGGGCTCGGCTTCCTCGCCGTGCTCGTCATCGTGCTGTGGATCAGTTCCCCCTACCCCGACAGCGGCCCCGGCGGGGCCCTGCACCTGGCCGCCGGGCTGTGGCTGCTCGCCCACGGGACGGAGCTGGTGCGCTACGACACCCTGTCCGGCGTCCCCGCACCCGTCGGAATGACGCCCCTGCTCCTCGTCGTGCTGCCCGTGCTGCTCATGCGGCGGGCCGCCCGGCTGGGGTGCGCCGCCGAGGAGGACGACGAGGAGGTGCTCCCCGCCGGGGCCGTGTTCTCGGCCGTGCTCTGCGGATATCTCGCCGTCGGGGCCCTCGTCACGGTGTACGCCGTCGGCGGCCCCATGTCGGCCGACCCCATCAGTGCGGCCTGGCACGTACCGCTGGTGGCCGTACTCGCCGCCGCCGCCGGGGTGTGGGGGGCCCGGGGGCGTCCGCTCGGGCCCTTGCCGTCCTGGCTGCCCGGGGGCGTACGGAAGGCCGTCGTGCGCCCCCGATATGCGCTGGCGCTCCGGGCGGGCGCGGGTGGCGCCCTGGTGCTCCTGGGCGGCGGCGCGCTCGTCGTCGGCGCCTCGCTCGCGTGGCACGGCGCCGAGGTCCAGGCCTCCTTCCTGTCGCTGACGGGGGTCTGGTCGGGCCGCTTCGCCGTACTGCTGCTCGCGCTCACCCTGATCCCCAACGCCATGGTCTGGGGAGCGGCCTACGCGCTCGGGCCCGGCTTCGCCCTGGGCGCCGACGCGACGGCCACCCCGCTCGGCTTCCCGGGCGCGCCGGGGCTGCCCCGCTTCCCGCTGCTGGCGGCGCTCCCGGCCGAGGGGCCGGGAACCCCGCTGACCTGGGCGGTCGTCGGGGTTCCGGTGGTCGCCGGGCTTGCCGTGGGCTGGTTCGCGGTACGCCGGGCGCGCGAGGTCTCGTACGGGGAGACCGCGCTCACGGCGGCCCTCGGCGCGGTGGTGTGCGGCCTGACGATGACCGGGCTCGCGGCGGCCTCGGCGGGGCCGCTGGGCTCGCGGCGGCTGTCGGAATTCGGGCCGGTGTGGTGGACCACCGGGGTGGCGGCCTTCGCCTGGACGGCGGTACTGGCCGTGCCGGTGGCGGTGGCGGTGCACGCGTGGCGGACCCGCCCGGCCATCGGGCCGTCCGCCCTGGATGCCGATGACGCCGTCGCGGTGGACGACAGGTGGCACGACAGCGGGGTGCGGGAGATCCGGTGGGCGGCGATGCGGAAGGCTGCGGGGGCGCTGATTCCGGACATGGCGGTGGCGCCCGTGCCTCCGGCGGTTCCGGCGGTTCCTGAGGCTGTGCCTGGGGGGCGGGGCCGGCGGGCCGTGACCGTGGTGTCCGGACTGGATCTGGATCCGGGCCTGCTGGCCGGGGCGGCCGGGCCGGCCGAGGCGGTGTCAGCGCCGTTGGCTCCGCCGGTGGTCGGGGCGCGGGTACTGGCCCGGCGGAAGCCGCCACCGGAGTAGGCCGTTCGGGTGGGGCGGGTGCGGCGCCGCTGCCGGGGCTCCGCCCCGGACCCCGCGCCTCACATGCCGGCGAGGCTGAAAGAGGGGCGGCCGGACTGGGGGTGGGGAGGCGGGAGGGGCGCCTCAAGCGCCCCTGGCCCAAGGATTACTGGCGGACCTTCAGGATGTCGCCCACCAGGTTGTCCGGGAGGAGGGTGTTGCACTGGAGTTCCGCCGACTTGGTGAGGGCGTCGTCGCGGCAGACGTAGAAGTCCTTGTAGGCGAGCTGCAGGGCGTACGAGCTGAACGCCAGCAGGATCGCCAGTGAGGCCGTGACCAGGCCGCTCACCGCCGCGGTGCGCTGGGGGCGGGCCGCGGGGCCCAGGGCGTCCAGGCCGGCCGGTGCCGCCGGGGCGCCCTCGGCGGTCGCCGGTGCGGGCTTGCCGCGCAGCGCGCTGATTCCCCAGTAGAGGGCGAGTGCCCCGAGCAGCAGTCCCACCGACGGGATCCCGAAGATCCCGAAGAAGAAGCCCCACATGCCGGCCAGCAGCGCGTAGCGGGCGCGGCGCTGGACCGGGTCCGTCGGGTCCCAGCGCGCCGGACCCCGCTGGCCGTCCGAGTCCTTCGGGCTGTCGCCGTTCCCGCCGCCACCACCGCTGCGCGGCTGCCAGGGCTGGTCGGGCCGGCCTTCCGGCGGAGCCGCGAAGGGGTTGTCGTCGGTGGGGGAGTCGGGCTGACGGCGGTCCGGCATCGGGTGTGTTTCTTCCCCTGTGTCATGGACGTCGCGGGGACGTCGTGGCGAGGTGAGGCCAGTTTGCGGCTTGTACGCCAGACGCTACCGCCCGGCCGTCCCCCCGTCCCTCGGGGGCTGTCCGGTGTACCGGTATCGTTGCAGGCGGTCGGTGGCTTCGTATGGTTCCCCATATACCGGTACCCCGAAGTTTCGTATGACCACACAAGACGAACACCGCAATCCCGCGAGAAAGGGCCTCCCATGGCCGCCTCCCGCCTGGTCGTGCTGGTCTCCGGTTCCGGCACCAACCTCCAGGCCCTGCTCGATGCCATCGACGCCCACCCCGGCGGATCCGAGGGCTTCGGCGCCGAAGTCGTCGCCGTGGGGGCCGACCGCGAGAACATCGCCGGCCTGGAGCGGGCGGAGAAGGCGGGGATCCCCACCTTCGTCTGCCCGGTCAAGGGCTACGGCAGCCGCGCGGAGTGGGATGTCGCCCTCACCGAGGCGACCGACGCGTACGCGCCGGACCTCGTCGTGTCCGCCGGATTCATGAAGATCGTGGGCAAGGTGTTCATCGACCGCTTCGGCGGCCGGTTCATCAACACCCACCCCGCCCTCCTCCCCGCCTTCCCGGGTGCGCACGGCGTACGGGACGCCCTCGCCTACGGCGCGAAGGTCACCGGCTGCACGGTCCACTTCGTGGACAGCGGCGTGGACACCGGTCCGATCATCGCCCAGGGTGTGGTCGAGGTCCGGGACGAGGAAGACGAAGCCGCTCTCCATGAGCGCATCAAGGAAGTCGAGCGCCAGCTGCTCGTCGATGTCGTGGGGCGTCTGGCCCGGCACGGCTACCGCATTGAGGGACGAAAGGTAACAATCCAGTGACCGCCGTAGAGAGCAACGACCCGACCACGACCCAGCGGCCGATCAGGCGTGCGCTCGTCAGTGTCTACGACAAGACGGGACTGGAAGAGCTGGCCCGCGGGCTGCACGAGGCGGGCGTCGCGCTCGTCTCCACCGGCTCCACCGCCTCGAAGATCGCCGCCGCCGGGGTGCCCGTCACCAAGGTGGAGGAGCTGACCGGCTTCCCCGAGTGCCTGGACGGCCGGGTCAAGACCCTGCACCCGCGCGTGCACGCCGGCATCCTCGCCGACCTGCGCCTGGAGGACCACCGCGACCAGCTCGCCGAGCTGGGCGTCGAGCCCTTCGACCTGGTGATCGTCAACCTCTACCCCTTCCTGGCGACCGTCCAGTCGGGCGCCACCCCCGACGAGTGCGTGGAGCAGATCGACATCGGCGGCCCGTCGATGGTCCGCGCCGCCGCCAAGAACCACCCCTCGGTCGCGGTCGTCACCAGCCCGGCCCGCTACGCCGACGTCATCGCGGCGGCCCAGGGCGGCGGCTTCGACCTCACCGCCCGCAAGCGGCTCGCGGCGGAGGCCTTCCAGCACACCGCCGCCTACGACGTGGCCGTGGCCTCCTGGTTCACGAACGCGTACGCCCCGGAGGCCCCCGAGGACGACGCCGCGGCGCTGCCCGAGTTCCTGGCCGGCGCCTGGGACCGCAAGTCGACCCTGCGCTACGGCGAGAACCCGCACCAGGCCGCCGCCCTCTACACGGACGGGCAGCCGGGCGGGCTCGCCAACGCCGAGCAGCTGCACGGCAAGGAGATGTCCTTCAACAACTACGTGGACACCGAGGCCGCGCGCCGCGCCGCCTACGACCACGACGAGCCCTGCGTCGCGATCATCAAGCACGCCAACCCGTGCGGCATCGCGGTCGACACGGATGTCGCCGCGGCCCACCGCAAGGCGCACGCCTGCGACCCGCTGTCGGCCTTCGGCGGCGTCATCGCCGTCAACCGCCCGGTGACCGTCGAGCTCGCCGAGCAGGTCGCGGAGATCTTCACCGAGGTCATCGCCGCCCCCGCCTACGAGGACGGCGCGGTCGAGATCCTGGCCAAGAAGAAGAACATCCGCGTCCTGAAGGTGGACGGCACCCCGCACCAGCCGGGCGACCTCAAGCCCATCTCCGGCGGTGCGCTGCTCCAGCAGAGCGACCTCTTCCAGGCCGAGGGCGACGACCCGGCGAACTGGACCCTGGCCACCGGCGAGGCCCTGTCCCCGGCGGAGCTCGCCGAGCTGGCCTTCGCGTGGAAGGCCTGCCGGGCCGTCAAGTCCAACGCGATCCTGCTCGCCAAGGACGGCGCCTCGGTCGGCGTCGGCATGGGCCAGGTCAACCGTGTCGACTCGGCGAAGCTCGCCGTCGAGCGGGCGGGCGCCGAGCGCGCGCAGGGCTCGTACGCCGCGTCCGACGCCTTCTTCCCGTTCCCGGACGGGCTGGAGATCCTGACGGCCGCGGGCATCAAGGCCGTGGTCCAGCCGGGTGGTTCGGTCCGTGACGAGCAGGTCGTCGAGGCCGCGCAGAAGGCCGGTGTGACCATGTACTTCACCGGGACCCGGCACTTCTTCCACTGAGTCCGGCCCACGGCCCCGACCTACGGCGAAGGCCGCGTCCCGCACTGCGGGGCGCGGCCTTCGCCGGTTCTGCGGACGAGCGGGGTCAGTAGCTCGGGCGCTTGAAGTAGTCGCCGGCCTTCGCGAGGCCGATGACGATCGTGAGGCCGAGGGCGAGGGAGACCAGGGCGGGCAGCAGGGCGATGGCGGTGGGGCCGCCCGAGTGCTCGCTGGCACCGACCGCGGCCAGGTTGACGAGCACGCTGATGACGGCGAAGAAGGTCTGGATCGAGCCGTAGACGATGCCGGAGACGCGCACCCCGTTGCGGCCCTTGCCCATCTTGGCCGCCGTCAGGATCGGCCACAGGGCGAGGCCGATCAGGAAGAGACCGCCGATGACGAAGCCGATGCCGACGGCGGCCCCCGCCTCTTCCGCCGAGGAGCTGGAGGAGCCCGAGAGGGCCGAGGCGAAGACGGCACCGCCGATGATGACGAACAGGCCGAGCAGCGCCTGCAGGCTGCCCAGGATGAAGAGGATGACGCGCGCGGCCTTGGCGCCGCCCGGCATCTCCATGTGGGCCCCGGGGTATCCGCCCGGACCGCCGGGATAGCCGCCGGGCCCGCCCGGGTACCCGCCGGGACCGCCCGGGTACCCCTGCGGGGCCTGCTGCGGGTAGGCGTAGCCGCCCTGCGGCGGGATGCCCTGGGGGGCCTGCTGGGGGTAGCCGTAGCCGGGCTGGCCCTGGGGGGCCTGGGGCGGCTGCTGTCCGTACGGATTGTGCGGTTCGCCGAAGCTCATGTTGGGGTGTTCCTCCGTGGAAGTGCGGGGACGCACGGCATGAGCGCGGAGGAATCCTGCACGGTGCGGTCCCGCCCCCCGGCACTGCCCGCGGCACATCAGTCGTTTCATCGTGGTCCGACGGGGCCGGGCTTGTCCAGTTGGTTGTGGAACGGCCGGTGACTTGTTGTGCAAGTGCAATGAACCCTGAGCGCCTGCGAGTGCCTTGAGTGGAACCGGGGCCACCTCATCCGGGAGGATGGGGGCATGACTGCCCAGATTCTCGATGGCAAGGCCACCGCCGCCGCGATCAAGTCCGAACTGACCGCCCGCGTGGCGGCCCTGAAGGCCCGGGGCATCACCCCCGGCCTCGGCACCCTCCTGGTCGGTGACGATCCGGGCAGCCGCTGGTACGTGAACGGCAAGCACAAGGACTGTGCCGAGGTCGGCATCGCCTCCATCCAGCGCGAACTGCCCGGAACGGCCTCCCAGGAGGACATCGAGGCGGTCGTCCGGGAGCTCAACGCCAACCCCGAGTGCACCGGCTACATCGTCCAACTCCCGCTCCCCAAGGGCATCGACACCAACCGGGTCCTGGAGCTGATGGATCCGCTGAAGGACGCCGACGGCCTGCACCCCATGTCGCTCGGCCGGCTGGTGCTGAACGAGCCGGGACCGCTGCCCTGCACCCCGTACGGGATCGTCGAGCTGCTGCGCCACCACGGCGTCGGCATCAACGGCGCGCACGTCGTCGTCCTCGGCCGCGGGATCACCGTCGGGCGCTCCATCGGCCTGCTGCTGACCCGCAAGTCCGAGAACGCCACCGTGACGCTCTGCCACACCGGTACGCGCGACCTCTCCGCGCAGCTGCGCCAGGCGGACATCATCGTCGCGGCGGCCGGCGTCCCGCACCTGGTCAAGCCGGAGGACGTGAAGCCGGGCGCGGCCGTGCTCGACGTGGGCGTCAGCCGCGACGGGGAAGGGAAGATCGTCGGCGATGTGCACCCCGGCGTGGCCGAGGTGGCCGCGTGGATCTCGCCGAACCCGGGCGGGGTCGGCCCGATGACCCGGGCCCAGCTGCTCGTCAATGTCGTCGAGGCGGCGGAACGGAGCACCAGTGCAGGCTGAACCGGACGCGGAGAACGCGGCGGGCGGCGGCGCGGCCCGGGCGAACGGCACCCCCGTCGCTCCGGGCGTGCCCGCGACGCCCGGCGTGTCCGGCGCGCAGGCCGGTCCCGCCGCGGCCGCGGCCGGGGCCGAGCCGGCGGTCAGGTCCCGCCGGTTCCCCTCCATCACCCGGGACACCGCCCGCCCCGAGGGCAGCGGCCGTGCCGTTCCCGGGGCCGTGTCCACGCCGGCCCGTCAGTGGCCGATGCTCAGCGTGCTCACCGCGACCGCGGTCGGGCTGCTGGCCACGGCCTTCGGGCATCCGCGGGTCGGCTGCCTGGCCATCGGCGTGGCCCTGATCGCGGCCTCGGTGATGCGGCGCGTGCTGCCCTCGGTGGGGATGCTCGCGGTGCGCTCCCGCTTCACGGACATGATCACGTACGGGCTGCTGGGCGTGGCGATCACGCTGCTCGCGCTGGTGATGGCGGCGCCCAAGCCGTGGCTGGTGATCCCGTTCATGGAGAGTGCGGTCCGCTTCACCGTGCGGTGAGCGGCGCGGGCGGCCCGGGTGGTGCGGGTGGCGTGAGTGACGTCAGCGACGTGAGCGCGGCCAGGGTGGCCGCGACGGCCGGCTGCGTCTCCGTGCCCGCCCGGACCAGGACGTCCAGCGTCCGCCCCGGGCCCGGCAGCTCCCGTACGGCGACGCCGGGCGGCGGAGCGTCGCACAGCAGCTTCGGCAGGATCGACACGGCCTGCCCGGTGGCGACGAGCCAGAGCCCGGACCGCAGCTCCGCGCACTCGGGGCACCGGACGGGCCAGATATTCCTGGTCGAATAGCGGTCCGGGGGCCGGTCGGACCTTCGAACATCGGGGTCCGTGTGCCGTGCACCACACGGACCCGGGGATTAGCCCGGTCCCGGGTCGGATAGCCTGACCGCGGATGTCTCTTCACGTCAAGATTTACTGGGGAGCGGCGTCCTCCAGCACATGGGGCAGGGACGCCCCACCGCCAGCTGTCTAACGGAGAAGGCCATGACCCGCACTCCCGTGAATGTCACCGTCACCGGCGCCGCCGGCCAGATCGGCTACGCGCTGCTCTTCCGCATCGCTTCCGGTCACCTGCTCGGCGCGGACGTGCCGGTCAAGCTCCGTCTTCTGGAGATCCCCCAGGGCATGAAGGCCGCTGAGGGCACCGCCATGGAGCTCGACGACTGCGCCTTCCCGCTGCTCGCCGGCATCGACATCTTCGACGACCCGAACCAGGGCTTCGACGGTGCGAACGTCGCGCTGCTCGTGGGCGCCCGCCCGCGTACCAAGGGCATGGAGCGCGGCGACCTGCTCGCCGCCAACGGCGGCATCTTCAAGCCGCAGGGCCAGGCCATCAACGCGCACGCCGCGGACGACATCAAGGTCCTGGTCGTGGGCAACCCGGCCAACACCAACGCGCTCATCGCGCAGGCCGCCGCCCCGGACGTACCGGCCGAGCGCTTCACCGCGATGACCCGCCTGGACCACAACCGCGCGATCTCGCAGCTGGCCGCCAAGACCGGCAGCACCGTCTCCGACATCAAGCGCCTGACCATCTGGGGCAACCACTCGGCGACCCAGTACCCGGACATCTTCCACGCGGAGATCGCCGGCAAGAACGCCGCCGAGGTCGTGGGCGACGAGCTGTGGCTGGCCGACACCTTCATCCCGACCGTCGCCAAGCGCGGCGCCGCGATCATCGAGGCCCGTGGCGCGTCGTCGGCCGCCTCGGCCGCCAACGCCGCCATCGACCACGTGCACACGTGGGTCAACGGCACCGCCGAGGGCGACTGGACCTCGATGGGTATCCCGTCGGACGGCTCCTACGGCGTCCCGGCCGGTCTGATCTCCTCCTTCCCCGTCACCTGCAAGGACGGCAAGTACGAGATCGTCCAGGGCCTGGACATCAACGAGTTCTCCCGCACCCGCATCGACGCCTCCGTCCAGGAGCTGGCGGAGGAGCGCGACGCGGTTCGCGAGCTCGGCCTGATCTGATCCGGTCGCCCGACCCGATCCGCTCTTCCAAAAGGCCCCGGCGCATTGCGCCGGGGCCTTTTGGCGCGATCGCGCCTGTCGCGGTGCTGATGATCGCCTTATCGTTTCCCTCCGCACACCGAAAGGGGGATTCGGTGACAAGCACCGCGGACGACAGAACTCCTGTGCACCCTTCGCTCAGCGAAGCCGGCCGGCTGCTGTGCGCCGGCAGCTATCTCGACGCCGCGTACCGCGACCGGGTGATCCAGGAGCTCTATGTCCACGAGGAGCGCTTCGTGGCGCCCTCCTACGGCTTCGACGCCGCCCGCGTCCTCGCCCACGCGCTCCAGGCCCGCCGCGCCGAAGCGGCCTGGGCCTTCGCCGTCCTGGCGGTGTGGGGCCTGGGACTGCTGCTGGCCCAGCCCCTCCTGCTCTTCCTGCTCATCCCGGCCGCCTTCCTGAGCGGCGCCGGGCGGATCGCGCGACGCCGGGCGGCGACGGCGCGCGGCAGCCGTTTCCTCGAACTCCTCCTGCGCGGCTGCGGCTACGTGCTGCTCATCGGCGTCGGCCTGGGCGTGCTGCAGGGCGCACTTGAGGGCCGGACGAACGTCGGAGGGGCCGACGACTCGCTCCTGATCTACGAGGAGATCCTGCGCGGGATCGAGCGGGAGCCGTTCACCGTCATCTTCGGGCTGCCCAAACTCGGCTACGCGATCGCAGGCGAATACGCCTGGACCGCCCTGATCGTCTTCGCCCTGCTGACCCTGGTCGTCGGCCTCCAGCGGGGCCACTTCGCCCGCGTCATCAGTACCTCGCTCAGCCGGACGCGGTACGCCGACCCGAACGCCGACCCCGCCTCCGGAAGCCGGTTCGCCAGGACCCGCGACCGGATCCTGCGGACCCAGCACAGCCGCCTGGTCATCTACAACGTCGACGACCCGTTCTGCGGCGCCGGCGCGGCCTACCGCCCCTGGCACCTGTCGGTCGAGCTGCGCCCCCGCACGGACGGGGCCCCGCCCGAACCGCTGGACAACGAGCGGATCGTGGCCCGGATCCGGCCGCGGCTGGAGGCCCTGCGCGTCCCGTCGCCGCACGGCTCGCCGGAGGCCGAGCAGGCCGTACTGGACCGGCTGCGGGAACTGGTCGTCGACGAGTGCGTGTTCCTGCCGGCCTCCGGGCTGCCCGCGGCGCACGAGCCGGACCTCTCGGACCGGGCCTTCGCCGCGCACCGGGCCGGGGCCGTGGAGGAAGGCGGGGAGCGCCGCCGCCACTTCCTGCGGGTCCGGGTCGGCGGCTGGGACGAGAACCTCGTCATCACCGTCTTCGTACGCGTCCACACCCAGGGCGGGATGCTGATGCTGGAGGTGGCGCCGCACGTGCTGCTGCCCGTACGGCCCCAGTTCCAGGAGGCCGACGACGTGGCCCGGCGCCACCTGCGGAACAACCCCTTCGCCAAGACGGTCTGGGCACTGAGGCACGCCCCGCGCTCGCTCTCCAAGGCGCTCACCACCCTGTCGGGCGGCAGCCGCGGCCCGTGGCAGATCGCCACGGAGGGCCACGGCGGCGCGCTCCCGGCCGGCCCGGCCGTGTCCGTACGCGAGCTGGCGGCGCAGGAGGACGCCTCGCTGTTCCAGCTGATGGACCTGGACCGGTACCTGAAGACCATCCAGGACCGGATCGTCGGCGGCGTGACCCTGGCCCTGCACGAAGCGGGCTGGCACACGGAGGAGTTCGCGCAGCGCGCGGTCACCGTGGCGGAGGGCGGGGTGTACATCCAGTCGGTGAGCCACAGCGCGTTCAGCGTGGGCGGCAGCGGACACCACAATCAGACGAGCCACCACACAGGCAGGGGAGACCGGCAGTGACGCAAGACGGGGGAAGCGGCGAGGTGCGGATCAACCGCATCGAAGGCAGCACCTTCAGCATCGGCGGTACCCACATCACCAACACCACCGTCCACCACGACGGTACGGGGGCGGGCGCCCCGGGCGCGGCGGAACTGCTGGAGGCCGTACGGGAGCTGCGCATCGCCCTCGTCCACCTGCCCCGCAGTGCCGACCGGTCGGCGCTCGACGCCGAACTGGACGAGGCCGCCGGCGAGCTGGAGGAGGCCGGGGAGATCCGGCCCGGTCTGCCCGCCCGGCTGCGGGGCGCGCTCCAGCGCTGGGCCCCGGTGGTGGACTCGGTGAACGCGGCCGCCGCCCTCGGCGGGCTGCTCGCCGCGCTGGGGAGCTGACCGGTGGCCACGGGCGGCGGTGCCCACTGGAACCCGCAGTCGCAGCGCTGGGAGTGGGCGGAGCAGCCGCCTCCGCCCCCGCCCTCCTACCCGCCCCCGACCCCGCCCCCGTACCCGCCCCGCCCACAAGGGGGCGGCCAGGGCGGCCCGGGCCGGGAGCGGTCGTGGAAGGTCCCGCTGCTGGTGGCCGTCGGGGCCGCGGTGGTGGGCGGCTGCGCCGTGGCGGGATGGTTCGTACTGGGCGGCGAGGAGTCGAAGGCACCCGCCGCAGCCCCGTCGGCTTCGGGTACGCCGGCCCCGCCGTCCGGTACGCGTCCGAACGCGGCCCCGACCGCGGCCTCCCCCTCCCCGTCCTCCGCGTCGCCCTCGGTCCCGCCGCCGTACACGGTGGTCCGCGACGACGGCGGCTTCTCGGTCGCCGTCCCCACGGGCTGGGAGCGCAGCCACGACGAGACCGGCAGCGGCTCCTTCTACCGGCGGCCCGGGGACCGCAGCGCGCTGGTTCAGATCTTCCGCGTCACCGAGCCGGACAGTGTCGGAGCGTGCGAGCTGCTGCGGATCTCCTCGCAGGCCCTCGGAGACCGGCCCGGCTACGAGGAGGTCTCCGTCGATCCGGCGCCCGGCGGGGCCTGCGAGCTGGTGTACGAGTACGACAACCAGGAGTCGCACGGACGCCGCCGCGCGATCGAGCGGATCACCGTCGCCCCGGACGGCAGGCGGTGGGCGCTGCTGGCAGCCGGGCCGGCCGCCGACGGTACGGCGGTGAGCGCGAACCTGACGGCGGCCGTGGAGTCGTTCAGGCCGGAATGACCGGTCCTACTTGTACATGCCCGGCGTGTAGTGGCCCGGCACCATGCGGGTGGTGACGCCGATGCGGTTCCAGACGTTGATCGTCGCGATGACGGCGATCAGCTGGGCGAGCTCGCGCTCCTCGAACTGCTTGGCGGCCTTCTCGTAGACCTCGTCGGGCACGAAGCCGTCCGTCAGGACGGTGACGGCCTCGGCGAACTCGATCGCGGCGAGCTCCTTCTCGGTGTAGAAGTGCCGCGACTCCTCCCAGGCGCCCAGCTGGACGATGCGCTCGACGCTCTCACCGGCGGCGATCGCATCCTTGGTGTGCATGTCGAGGCAGAAGGCGCAGTGGTTGATCTGGGAGGCCCGGATCTTGACGAGCTCGACCAGGGAGGGGTCCAGACCCTTCTTGGAGGCGATCTCCAGGGCGAGGACGGCCTTGTAGACCTCGGGGGCGAGCTTCGCCATGTGCATGCGCGGGGTGTGCTCGGGGGCGTGTTCGTGTGTGGTCGTCATGTGATCCACCGTAGGACGCAGGCGGCCCACCGATATGGTCCATATCCATGACGGAATCGTGGGCCACTTTCGGCGCCGACCTGCACCTGCACCTGGACCTCGCCGCCGGACGTGGCCTGCGGGCCGGGCTCACCGAGGCCCTGCGCGAGGCCGCGCGCAGCGGGCGGCTGGCGGCCGGGACCCGGCTGCCGTCGTCCCGCACCCTCGCCGCCGACCTGGGCATCGCCCGGAACACGGTCGCCGAGGCGTACGCCGAGCTCGTCGCCGAGGGCTGGCTGACGGCCCGCCAGGGCTCCGGCACCCGCGTCGCCGAACGGGCCCGTCCGCGCCGGCCCGCGGCCACCGCCCCCGTACGGCGCCCCGCGCGCAAGGGGCCCGCGTACAGCCTGATCCCCGGCTCCCCGGACCTGGGCGCCTTCCCGCGCGCGGCCTGGCTGTCGGCGGCCCGGCGGGCGCTGACCGGCGCGCCGAACGAGGCCTTCGGGTACGCGGCCGACCCGCGCGGCCGCATCGAGCTGCGGCAGGCGCTGGCCGGATACCTGGCGCGGGCGCGCGGGGTGTACGCGGACCCCGAACGGATCGTGCTGTGCGCGGGCTTCCTGCACGGGCTGGCGCTGCTGGCGGGCGTACTGCGGGCGCGGCGGGTGCGGGAGGTGGCGGTGGAGGGCTACGGCCTGGACTTCCACCGGGACCTGCTGGCGCGGGCCGGGCTGCGGACGCGCCCGCTGGGCGTGGACGGGGAGGGGGCCCGGACGGGGGAACTGACCGCGGCGGCGGGCGCGGTGCTGCTGACCCCGGCGCACCAGTTCCCGACGGGCGTGGCCCTGACCCCGGCCCGGCGGGCCGCCGCGGTCGACTGGGCCCGGACCACGGGCGGTCTGATCCTGGAGGACGACTACGACGGGGAGTTCCGCTACGACCGCCAGCCGGTCGGCGCGCTGCAGGGCCTGGACCCGGACCGGGTGGTGTACCTCGGGACGGCCAGCAAGTCACTGGCACCCGGGCTGCGGATGGGCTGGATGGTGGTCCCGCCGGGGCTGCTGGAGGAGGTGCTGGCCGCCGGGCGGTCCACGGAGTGGGCGTGCGGCGCGCTGGACCAGCTGACGCTGGCGGAGTTCCTCACCTCCGGGGCGTACGACCGGCACGTGCGCGGGATGCGGCTGCGGTACCGGCGGCGCCGGGACGAGCTGGTGGCGGCGGTGGGCGACCGGGTGGGCGTGTCGGGGATCGCGGCGGGGCTGCACGCGGTGCTGGACCTCCCGGCGGGGTGGGAGCGGTCGGTGCTGCAGTCGGCGGCGTGGCAGGACCTGGCCCTGCACGGGCTGGGGCGGTTCCGGCATCCGGAGTCCGGGCTGCCGGGGCGCGACGCGCTGGTCGTCGGCTACGGGACCCCGTCGGACAGCGCGTGGTCCCCGACCCTGGCGGCCCTGTCGGCGGCCCTCCCGTGACCTGCGGCGCCGTTGCCGGGGGCGCTGCCCCCGGACCCCCGCGCCTCAAGCGCCGGCGGGGCTGGAAAATCCAGCCCCGCCGGCGCTTGAGGCGCGGGGTCTGGGGCGAAGCCCCAGCAGCAGCGGGGGCGGCGGGGCGGCCGGGAGGCAGGCGGCGGCCCGGCCCTGCTCAGCAGGCGGGGCTGGATTCGGGTGGGGCGGGGGGTTCGCCGAAGCGGGCCAGGGCCAGGGAGCCCGCCACCGCCACCGCGAAGCCCGTCACCGCCAGCCAGGCCAGGCCCTCGCGGGTGCTGTCGCCGAGCCAGGCCACGCCCACCACCGCCGGGCCGATCGTCTCGCCGAGGACCATGCCCGCCGTCGCCACCGTCACCGAGCCGCGCGCCAGGGCCGAGGTGAGGAGCAGGAAGGCCGCGGCGCCGCCCAGCAGGAGGGCGTACAGGGCCGGGTTGCGCAGGTCCCAGGGGGAGTCGATGAGCCGGACCGAGACCTCCACCACCCCGAAGCCCGTCCCCGCCGCGAGGCCGAGGACCAGCGCCCGCGGCCCGTCCGGGAGCCGGCCCGCGACCACGCCGACCAGCAGCACCAGCCCGGCCACCACCAGCAGCCCCACTTCCAGCGCCGTCGACCCGGTCCCCGTGCCCTCCTCCCCGGCGGAGAGCCCGAGCATCAGCAGCCCCGCGCACACCACCGCCACCGCGCCCCACTCGGTCCGGGACAACCGCACCCGCAGCAGCCGCGCCGCCACCACCGCCGTCACCGCCAGGCTGGCCGCCAGCGCCGCCCCCACCGCGTAGATCGGGACGTGCCGCAGGGCGATGATCTGGAGCACGAAGCCGGCTCCGTCGAGGCCCAGACCCGCCAGGTACCGCCACTGCCGCACGGCCCGCAGGAACAGCGCCGTGTCCACTCCGGACCCGGTACCGGGCTCCGCCGCCCGCGCCGCGACCGCCTGCAGAACCGAAGCCGTACCGAAGCAGACCGCCGCACCGAGCGCGCAAATCATCCCAATCAGCACGAACTGACTCTAGGTCACGGATCTCACAGCGGCCGGATTCCATCGGCCGGTGGCCCCGCTCTACTCTGTCGGCAGCACGCGAGGCCCCAGGGGGAGCAGTAGACATGGACATCAGCAGCACCAATCAGCGCCGCATGCGCTCCGGCGCCGTCGCCCTCGGAGGCATGGGCCTGCTCGCGGCCACCCTCGTGGCCTGCGGCAGCAGCGACGAACCGGACAAGCGGTGTGCCTCCCGTTCGACGCTCAACCAGCTGAACAACAAGGAGTGCAAGACCGGCGGCACCGGCGCCTACTACTACGGCGGCTACGTCAGCTCCGGCAAGGTCGCCGGCGGCAGCTTCGACAAGTCCGCCGTCACCCGCGGCGGCATCGGCGGCCACTCCAGCTCCGGCTCCAGCGGCGGCTGACCGAGACCATGCAGCGGCACACCATCGAGCCCCGTCCCGACTGGCAGAAGACCGTCGAGGAGCAGGGTCTGATCTATCCCCTGACCCGCTACCCCGACGACTCCCTGCGCCCCTACTGGGACGAGAGCGCGTACTACTCCTTCTCGCTCCCCGAGGTCGAGGCCCTGGAGAACGTCGTCGAGGAGCTGCACGCCATGTGCCTGGCCGCGGCCGCGCACATCGTCGAGCAGGACCGCTTCGCCGACCTCGGCATCACCGACCCGAAACTGGCCGCGCTGATCGCCGAGTCCTGGCGGCGGCGCGCCGAACAGCCCTCCCTCTACGGCCGTTTCGACCTGCGCTACGACGGCAGCGGCAGCCCGGCCAAGATGCTGGAGTACAACGCGGACACCCCCACCTCCCTCGTGGAGGCGGCCAGCCCCCAGTGGTTCTGGATGGAGGAACGCTTCCCCGGCGCCGACCAGTGGAACTCCCTCCACGAGCGCCTCGTCGACGCCTGGCGGCGCCAGGCCGAGCTGCTCCCGCCCGGCCCGCTGCACTTCGCGCACTCCGAGACCGACGAGCTCGGCGAGGACCTGATGACGGTCGCCTACCTCCAGGAGACCGCCGAGCAGGCCGGCCTGGACACGCACGCGCTCTCCGTCGAGCAGATCGGCTGGGACAGCCTGTCCGGCCGGTTCGTGGACGAGAAGCTCCGCTTCATCCGCTCCTGCTTCAAGCTCTACCCGTGGGAGTGGCTGGCCACGGACGAGTTCGGCCCGCAGGTCCTCGGCACGTACGACCACGGCGGCGGCTCCGGCTCCACCTGCTGGATCGAGCCGCTGTGGAAGATGCTGCTGTCCAACAAGGCGCTGCTCGCGATCCTGTGGGAGCTCTTCCCGGAGCACCCCAACCTGCTGCCCGCCTACCTCGACGGCCCGCGCGAGCTCGCCGGGCCCGGGTCCGCCGGCTACGTGGCCAAACCCCTCCTCGGCCGTGAGGGCGCGGGGGTCACCCTGCACGAGGCGGGCGACGGCGGCGAGCCCTTCGTACCGGAGGAGGGGGAGCGGTACTGCTTCCAGGGCCTGGCCCCGCTGCCCGACTTCGACGGCAACCGGGTGGTGCTCGGCGCATGGGTCGTCGAGGACGAGGCGGCGGGGCTCGGCATCCGCGAATCGGCGGGGCCGGTCACGGACGAGTACGCCCGCTTCCTGCCCCACGTCATCCTCTGACCGAACCGGGAAGTCCTACACGCCCAGCACCGACCGGAGCTGGTCCAGGCCCCAGTCCAGGTCCTCCTTGCTGATCACCAGCGGCGGGGCGATCCGGATCGTCGACCCGTGGGTGTCCTTCACCAGCACCCCGAGCTCCATCAGCTTCTCGGAGATCTCCCGGCCCGTGCCCCGTGACGGGTCGACGTCGACGCCCGCCCACAGCCCGCGGCCGCGTACGGCGGTCACCGCGCCCCCGCCGACCAGCAGGTTCAGCTCCCGGTGCAGGTGCTCGCCCAGCTCGGTGGCACGGCCCTGGAACTCGCCGGTCCGGAGCATCGCGATCACCTCCAGCGCGACGGCGCACGCGAGCGGGTTCCCGCCGAAGGTGGACCCGTGCTGCCCGGGCCGGAACACCCCGAGCACGTCCCGGTCGGCGACCACGGCCGACACCGGCACCACGCCGCCGCCGAGCGCCTTGCCGAGGATGTACACGTCCGGGACGACCCCCTCGTGCTCGCACGCGAAGGTCCGGCCGGTCCGTCCCAGCCCCGACTGGATCTCGTCCGCCATGAAGAGGACGTTCCGCTCGCGGGTCAGTTCCCGTACGCCGGTCAGGTACCCGGCGGGCGGCACCAGCACCCCCGCCTCGCCCTGGATCGGCTCCAGCAGCACGGCCACCGTGTTCTCGGTGACGGCGTGGGCCAGGGCGGTGAGGTCCCCGTACGGAACGATCTCGAAGCCCGGCGTGTACGGGCCGAAGTGGTCGCGGGCGTCGTGGTCCGTGGAGAAGGAGACGATGGTCGTGGTCCGCCCGTGGAAGTTGTCCGCGGCGACCACGATCTTGGCGTGCCCGTCCGGGACGCCCTTGACCTCGTAGCCCCACTTGCGGGCGGTCTTCACCGCCGTCTCCACGGCCTCCGCCCCCGTGTTCATGGGCAGCACCATCTCCTTGCCGCACAGCGCGGCGAGCTCGGTACAGAAATCGGCGAAGCGGTCGTGGTGGAAGGCGCGCGAGGTGAGCGTGACCCGTTCCAGCTGGGCACGGGCGGCGTCGATCAGACGGCGGTTGCCGTGCCCGAAGTTGAGGGCCGAGTACCCGGCGAGCATGTCGAGGTATCTGCGGCCCTCGACATCGGTCATCCACGCGCCTTCCGCGGACGCGACGACCAGGGGCAGCGGATGGTAGTTGTGCGCGCTGTGCGCGTCTGCGGAGCGGATGGCATCAGCAGTTGTCGACACGGGGTCTCCGATCGTCCGTCCGGCGGGGTGAAGCGCCGGGTGAAGCGGTGACGAGGGTGGCGTCACCTTCTTATCGTCGCTCGTATCCCGGACGCAGAAACCTCTCTCCCGGCGCGCCCGCTAAGGTGTCCGGTACGCACGGCGACTGGCGTACGGAGAACCAACTCCGGGGGAGTCGTGCGCGCTCGACCGCATACAGGGCCGCTCGCCTGGGCCTCGCGGGGTACCGATCACATCGACCCCGGAGGAGCCCGCCATGTCCGCGAGCCGCCATCCCGCCCTTTTCGCCACCGACCCCGAGCTGGCGTCCTTCGTCGCGGCGGAGGAAGTACTGCAGGCACAGACCCTGCGCCTGATCCCCAGTGAGAACTACGTGTCCGCGGCCGTCCTCGAAGCCTCCGGCACCGTGCTGCAGAACAAGTACAGCGAGGGCTATCCCGGCCGCCGCTACTACGAGGGCCAGCAGAACATCGACCGGGTCGAGGCGCTGGCGGTCGAGCGGGCCAAGGGCCTGTTCGGCGTGGACCACGCCAATGTGCAGCCGTACTCCGGCTCGCCCGCCAACCTGGCCGTGTACCTGGCCTTCGCCAAGCCGGGTGACACGGTGATGGGCATGGCCCTGCCGATGGGCGGGCACCTGACGCACGGCTGGGGCGTCTCGGCGACCGGCTCCTGGTTCCGGGGCGTGCAGTACGGCGTCCGGGCCGACACCGGGCTCATCGACTACGACGCGGTGCGCGAGCTGGCCCTCGCCGAGCGGCCCAAGCTGATCTTCTGCGGCGGTACCGCCCTGCCGAGGACCATCGACTTCGCCGCCTTCGCGGAGATCGCGCGGGAGGCGGGCTCGGTCCTGGTCGCCGACGTCGCCCACATCGCGGGCCTGATCGCGGGCGGCGCGCACCCGTCCCCGGCGGACCACGTCGACGTCATCTCCACCACCACGCACAAGACCCTGCGCGGCCCGCGGGGCGCGATGCTGATGTGCCGGGAGGAGCACGCGAAGGCCATCGACAAGGCGGTCTTCCCGGGCCTGCAGGGCGGCCCGCACAACCAGACGACGGCCGGTATCGCGGTGGCGCTGCACGAGGCCGCGCAGCCGTCCTTCGTCTCGTACGCCCACGCGGTCGTCGCCAATGCCAAGGCGCTGGCCGCGGCGCTGCTGCAGAAGGGCTTCGACCTGGTCTCGGGCGGTACCGACAACCACCTGATCCTGATCGACCTGACGGGCAAGGACGTGCCGGGCAAGATCGCGGCCAAGGCCCTGGACCGGGCGGGCATGGTCGTGAACTACAACACGGTGCCGTTCGACCCGCGCAAGCCGTTCGATCCCTCGGGGGTGCGGATCGGTACGCCGTCGCTGACGTCCCGCGGGCTGTCCACGGAGCACATGCCGGTGGTGGCGGACTGGATCTCGCGCGCGGTGGACGCGGCCGCGAAGGGGGACGAGCAGGCGCTCGGCGCGATCCGCGCGGAGGTCACGGACCTGATGGCCGCCTTCCCGGCCCCGGGGCTGCCGCTCGCCTGACCTGCGGCACCGCTGCTGGGGCTCCGCCCCAGGCCCCGCGCCTCAAGCGCTGGCGGGGCTGAAAGATCGCCTCAAGCGCTGGCGGGGCTGAAAGATCGCCTCAAGCGTCGGCGGGGCTGGAAAATCCAGCCCCGCCGGCGCTTGAGCGGGGGCACGCCCGGGGACTGAAACCGGTCGCTCGGCCGGGGCGGGCTCCGGACGATCCGCTACCGCCGGGTACCCCGGCGCGGTGCGGGCGGACCCGGCGCGACCCGGAGGGATCCGGCCGCCGGCGGGCACGGGCCCGCCCCCGCACCTGAGAGAATGAAGCCATGGCTTCTGATCGTCCTCGCGCGCTCTCCGGCATCCAGCCCACCTCCGGTTCGTTCCACCTCGGGAACTACCTCGGAGCCATCCGCCAGTACGTCGCCCTGCAGGAGACGCACGACGCCTTCTACATGGTGGTCGACCTGCACGCGATCACCATGCCGCAGGATCCGAAGGATCTGCGCGCGAACACCCGCCTCTCCGCCGCCCAGCTGCTGGCCGCCGGCCTGGACCCCGAGCGCTGCACGCTCTTCGTCCAGAGCCACGTGCCCGAGCACGCTCAGCTCGGCTGGGTCATGAACTGCATCACCGGCTTCGGCGAGGCCAGCCGGATGACCCAGTTCAAGGACAAGTCCGCCAAGGGCGGCGTCAACAGCGCCAGCGTCGGCCTGTTCACGTATCCGATCCTGCAGGTCGCCGACATCCTGCTGTACCAGGCGAACGCGGTCCCCGTCGGCGAGGACCAGCGCCAGCACATCGAGCTGACCCGCGACCTGGCGGAGCGCTTCAACCAGCGCTACGGCCGGACCTTCACCCTCCCCGCCGCGCACATCGTCAAGGAGGTCGCGAAGATCTACGACCTCCAGGACCCGGCGATCAAGATGTCGAAGTCCGCGTCGTCCCCCAAGGGCCTGATCAACCTCCTCGACGAGCCCAAGGTCACCGAGAAGAAGATCAAGAGCGCGGTCACCGACACCGAGGCCGAGATCCGCTTCGACTCCGAGAAGAAGCCCGGCGTCAGCAACCTGCTCACGATCTACTCCACCCTCACGGGCGAGACGATCGCCGAGCTGGAGGCCAGGTACGAGGGCAAGGGCTACGGAGCGCTGAAGACCGACCTGGCCGGCGTGATGGTCGATTTCGTCACACCGTTCAAGAAGCGGACCCAGGAATACCTGGACGACCCGGAGACGCTGGACTCCCTCCTGGCCAAGGGCGCGGAGAAGGCCCGCACGGTCGCCGCCGAGACGCTCGCGCAGGCCTACGACCGCCTCGGTCTGCTGCCCGCCAAGCACTGACGAACGCAACTACGGACAGAGAGCCCTGGCACGAATGGGGGTGCTGCCGCCACACTGGGGCGGCAGCAGTCCACAGCGACAAGCGGAGGAGAGATACGTGGGGACCGTAACGCTCGGCGTTTCGATCGCGGTCCCGGAGCCGTACGGCAGCCAGCTCCAGGAGCTGCGCGCGGGCTTCGGGGACGCCGCCGCGCACGGCATCCCCACGCACGTCACCCTCGTCCCGCCCACCGAGGTGGAAGCGGAGCGGCTCCCCGCGATCAGGGCCCACCTGGTCGAGGTCGCGGCCGCCTTCCGGGCCTTCCGGATGCGGCTGGCCGGCACGGGAACCTTCCGCCCCCTCTCACCGGTCGTCTTCGTCAAGATCGCCGAAGGGGCGGCGGGCTGCACCCGCCTCCAGAGCGAGGTCCGCGACCCCCAGGGGCCGCTCGACCGGGACCTGGCGTTCCCGTACCACCCGCACGTCACGATCGCCCACGGGATCTCCGAGGAGGCGATGGACCTGGCGTTCACGACCCTCGCCGAGTACGCCGCCGAGTGGGTCTGCGACGGCTTCGCCCTCTACGAGCAGGGCTCGGACGGGGTCTGGCGCAAGCTGCGCGAGTACCCGTTCGGGAGCGGGCCGAACTGCGTCCCGGCGCAGGCGGGCTCACCCGCCGACCAGGCCGCCGAGGCGGCAGGCACCGCCGGGGCCGCCGGGGCGGCCGTACCGCCGTCCTGACGGGGCGGGCGCGGGGCCAGGGGCAGGCGCAGGGTCAGCGGGAGCCGGGCGATGCGCCGGGCACGGAATCTCAGCCTTCGCAGGACCAGGGTGTGGAACGGGCGACCCGTAGGGCGCGTTTCGGGAAAAGTCACAATCGACGACCGTAGCCGCCAGAAGCGACAATCCCGGCCATTTCCGACGGCTGAATTACGGTGACCCCATGGACTGGCTGACGAAACTCCCGGTGATCGGGCCGCTCGCGTCCCGTCTGATGCGGACGCACGCGTGGCGTTCGTACCAACGCCTGGACCGCGTGCACTGGACCCGCCTCGCCGCCGCCATCACCTTCATCAGCTTCCTCGCGCTCTTCCCGCTGATCACCGTGGCGGCCGCGGTCGGCGCGGCGCTGCTCAGCCCGGAGCAGCTGGACCGGCTGGAGAAGAACCTCTCCGAACAGGTCCCGGGCATCTCCGACCAGCTCAACATCGAGGGCCTCGTCGACAACGCCGGCACGGTCGGTCTCGTCGCCGGCGCCCTCCTGCTCCTGACCGGCGTCAGCTGGGTGGGCTCGATGCGGGACTGCCTGCGCGCGGTGTGGGAGAAGGACGACGAGGACGACGGGAACCCCTTCGCCCGCAAGGGCAAGGACGGGCTCGTCCTGCTCGGCCTCGGCGGGGTGGGCCTGGCCTCCGCGGCGGCCTCCATCCTCGGATCCAGCGCGGTCGGGAAGACCGCCGAATGGCTGGACATCCCGCGCGAGGGCGCGGGCGGCGCGCTGCTGCGCTCCTTCGCCTTCCTCGTCGGCGTCGTGGCCGCCTTCCTGCTGCTGCTCTACGTCCTGACCCTGCTCCCGGGCGTCGAACCGCCGCGCGGCCGCCTGATCCAGGCGGCCCTCATCGGCGCGGCCGGCTTCGAGCTGCTGAAACTGCTGCTCAGCGGCTATATGCGGGAGGTGGCCGCGAAGAGCATGTACGGGGCCTTCGGTGTGCCGATCGCCCTGCTGCTCTGGATCAACTTCACGGCGAAGCTGCTGCTGTTCGTCGCGTCCTGGACGGCCACGCGCGACGACGCGGACGGCGACGGCGCGGAAGACCCTCCGGCCGCCGGGGCGACGCGGACGGCATAGGCGAAACGCGCCAGTGGCGCACCGGTGTGGGGCCCGGTGCGCCACTGGAGTACTGCCGGCGGGACGCTCTACCAGGTGCCGTTGCCGCAGCCGTACACCCACCGGTGCGAGGCGGCGTTGTCGTGGACCGCCTTCCACTGACCGCTGGCGTCGCCGTTGCGGGTCCAGTTGAACGACTGCGCGTTGTTGCGCAGGTTCCATTCGGTGCCGTAGCCGATACAGGCGTAGGCGCCGGTGTTGTTCTCGTTGTAGTAGATGTTGACGTGGTCGCGGCCGCCGGCGCTGCCGCTGTTGCGGACCCAGTCGACCTTGTTCTTGACCTGGTAGGGCCAGTCGTTGGAGTTGCCGGCGTTCTGGTAGAGGTAGTTGTAATCGTCCGAGTAGGCACAGAAGTTCGTGTAACCGCAGCCGCCGTCGGCCTGCGCGACGGTCGGAACGGCCACCACCGCCGTACCGGCGACCGCGAGCCCCGCGAGGAGCGTCCTGAGCTTGTTCATCGGGTTTTCCCTCCCAATTGCTGCCGTACGTGGTTCACCGCCGGTCGGCGGTACGCGATGTCAGCTCCCGGCGTGCCGGGCGACCACATCGCGAGCTGTGGGCAGGGCCGCCACCTGCATCCGCCGCATGGCGTCGAAGGCGGCCCCGTTCTCGGCGCGGATCATGTCCGAAAAGCGCCGGTGCAGGTCCTGCGCGGTAGCGGCGAGGCCGGTCGAGCGGGCGCACTCGGCCTGGGCAGTGGCGATCGGTACGTCCTGCGCCTCGGCGGCCGGCCCGGTCCGTGCCAGTTGTTCGTCGCGCTGCCGGACCGGGTGCACCGCCGGGAAACCGCGCCGGCCGACGCACTCGCTCCACCCGGCCAGCGCCGTCCGGAAGGCGGGGTCCTGGCTGACCCGGCCGGTGCGCACCGCGCCGAGCTGCTTCACGGTCTCGCTGGAGCCGTACCAGAGGCGCACGTCCCCGTAGAGCTGCCGCCACGACGTGGTGATGCAGCCCCGGTCGCTGTGGCTCAGCGTGCCGCCGCCCGGGTTCTCGACCGCCAGCCCCTTCGAGTCGGGTCCCATGAGGGCGACCCCCAGGGCCTCCAGCCGCTCCGCGGAGAGCCCGCTCTGGTACCGGCCGCGCGGGCCCGACGCCGCCTCCTCGTCCAGCTGCCGCTCGATGCGGCGCCCGAACCCGTGGCGGCGGGCCCAGTCCACGTCGTCCACGCCGTACGGGAAGTCCCGCCAGTCCGGGTGCGGCACGCGCGGGACCGGCCAGTACGAGAATCCCTGCGCCCGCATGCAGTCCTGTACGAGCAGCTCTCCCGCCGTGTGGAGCAGGTCCAGCTCGGCGGTCTCCAGTGAGCGCGCCGGGGTCCGCTGCCCGGCGCCGTCCGCCGGGAGAGCGGTCCAGGCCGCCACGGCGAGCAGCGCGCCGCAGGCCACCACGACGACGGCCGACCATCTCCTCCGCATGGGAGGACCCCCTTCCCGACGGCGTCATACCGACGGAAGCGAGCAAACCCTGCCGAAGTCCTGGGGTGAACCTGTGAGTTGATAGGTGGTGCAGGTCCGGTAACCGGGCTAGCGCGACTCCGGCGGTTTCAGATCAGCTCCTCGCCCCGGCTCCGGCGTCCCCGGGGCCGGCGGCGGTTGACCACGAAGGCGCCGCCCGCCAGGACGGCCAGCACGCCGCCCGCGACGGCCAGCGCGGTGCCCGCACCGCCGCCCGAGTCCTTGCCGGCCGCCGACGGGTCGTTCTCGTGCGACTGGGCCGGGGAGCCGTGCGAGGAGGTGTCCGCGCTCTTCGGCGGCACCAGCTCACCCACCGGCTTGACCTTCCCGGCCGCCGCGAAACCCCAGTCGAGGAGCGCGGCGGTCTGCTCGTACACCTGGTTCGCCCCGCCCCCGTCCGGGTTCATCACCGTGACCAGCAGCTTCCGGGAACCCTGCTGGGCGGCGCCGGTGAAGGTGGCCCCGGCCATCGAGGTGTTGCCGTTCTTCACCCCGGCCATCCCCTTGTACGGGGCGATCCCGGCCGTGCCCGTCAACAGCCGGTTGGTGTTCGCGATCTCGAAGTACTCGCGCGGCTTCCCGGGCTCCTGTAGCCCGGGGAACTTCGCGGTCACCGTGCCGCAGTACTCCCTGAAGTCCTGCTTCTGCAGTCCGGAGCGGGCGAACAGCGTGAGGTCGTACGCGCTCGACACCTGCCCCGGAGCGTCGTACCCGTCCGGGGACACCACATGGGTGTCCAGTGCCTGGAGCTCCTCGGCGTGCGCCTGCATGTCCTTGACGGTCTTGTCGATGCCGCCGTTCATGGCCGAGAGCACGTGCACGGCGTCGTTGCCGGACTTGAGGAACACGCCGAGCCACAGGTCGTGGACCGAGTATTCGAGGTGCTCCTTGACCCCGACCATGCTGCTGCCCGGGCCCACGCCCTCCATGTCCTTGTCGGTGACCAGGTGGATCTGGTCCTTGGGCAGGCTCGGCAGCACGGTGTCCGCGAAGAGCATCTTCATGGTCGAGGCCGGGGGCAGCTGCCAGTGCGCGTTGTGCGCGGCCAGCACCTCGCCGGACTCGGCGTCCGCCACGATCCACGACCGCCCGGTGAGGTTCGCCGGCAGCGCGGGCGCGCCCGGCAGCAGGTTCACCTGGGTCCCCGGCTGGCCGAGCAGCGATCCGCCGACGGTGGACATCGAGACGGGCGGTGCCGGTGCGGGGGCCTTGCCCGGCTGGCCCTTCGCGTCGGCCGGCGGGGTCGGCGCGGCGTGTGCCGGGGCCACCAGCAGGGTGGGGACCAGCAATGCGGCGGAAAGGACCGTCAGCGCGGTCGTCTTGGCAGACACGCAGGTGAAAGTACCTCCCGATGAGCTGGAGAGCGCAGCGGACCGGCCATTTCGAGGCAACCAACCCCGGGACAGCCCACCCCGGCGCGTCCGTCCTGGGGACGAATCCGATACTGAAGGCATGAGACTCAGCCGTACCGCCTCCTGGTTCCTGCTCGCGTTCGGAGTGTGGAGCTGGTTCATCTGGGTGTCTTTCGTCCGGAACCTGTGGAAGAACGGCAGTGGCCTTGCCTTCGATGCGGCGGGCGATCCCACGTCCTACTTCTGGGTGCACCTGACGCTCGCGGTGACGTCCTTCCTCCTGGGGACGGCGGTCGGTCTGCTCGGGTTGCGCAGCGTCCTCGCCCTGCGGCGTGAATCACGCACGGACCGTGCGGACGGCACGGGCAGCACGGACCGTGCCGACCGTCCGGACGCGGGAACCTCGGCATGACGGTCCTGGTCTTGGCACTCGTCGCCCTGGCGGTCTGCGCCCTGCTGGTCCTGGTCCACCGCTGGCTCTGGATCCGCCTGGTCCGCGACACCACCGCCCCCGGCGGCCGGACCCGGCGCATCGGCACGGCCTTGGCCATCGCCCTGCCCCTCCTCTCTGTGGCCGCGCTCACCACGGGCCGCGCGGGCGCCCCCTTCTGGCTCCAGCAGACGGTGGCCTGGCCCGGGTACCTCTGGCTCGCGGTACTCCTGTACCTGACCCTGACGATGCTGGTCGCGGAGCCGATCCGCGCGCTGTTGCTCCGCCGTCTGGCCCACCGCGATTCCGCCGGACCGGTGGCCGGCCGGCCCGCGCCCGTGGAGGTGCCCGCCGCGGCGGCACCCGCGCCCGCTCCGGCCACCGCGGAGCGGCCCGCCGCGGGCGACGGGCTGAGCCGCCGCCGGTTCGTCGCCCGCACGGTCGGCGGGACGGCCGCCGCCGTGGCCCTCGGCACGGTCGGGGCCGGGACCTACGGGGTCCTGCGCGGCCCGAGCGTGAAGCGGGTGCGGGTCCCCCTCGCGAAACTGCCGCGCGCGGCACACGGTTTCCGGATCGCCGTCGTCAGCGACGTCCACCTCGGCCCGGTGCTCGGCCGCGCCCACACCCAGCGCATCGTCGACACCGTCAACCGCACCCAGCCCGACCTCATCGCCATCGTCGGCGACCTCGTCGACGGCAGCGTCCCCGACCTCGGGTCCGCCGCGGAGCCCCTGCGCCGGCTCGCCGCCCGCCACGGCTCGTACTTCGTCACCGGGAACCACGAGTACTTCTCGGGCGCCCAGCAGTGGATCGACCACGTCCGCGAGCTGGGGCTGAACCCGCTGGAGAACGCCCGCCACGAGCTGCCGTACTTCGACCTCGCCGGGGTCAACGACATCCAGGGGGAGCGGGAGGGCAAGGGCCCCGACTTCGGCGCGGCCCTCGGTGACCGGGACCGCACGCGGGCCGCCGTACTCCTCGCGCACCAGCCCGTCGTCATCCACGACGCCGTCCGCCACGGTGTCGACCTCCAGCTCTCCGGCCACACCCACGGCGGCCAGCTCTGGCCCGGCAACTACCTCGCGGAGCTCGCCAACCCCACCGTCGCCGGTCTGGAGCGCTACGGAGACACCCAGCTCTACGTGTCCCGCGGGGCCGGAGCATGGGGGCCGCCGGTCCGGGTGGGAGCGCCGTCCGACATCACGGTCGTCGAACTCGCCTCATTTCAGGCCTGATCCGCCTCAAACCTCGAAGCACCCTCGTCAACTCGCCTTCCGGTGGCTGATATTCCGTGATGGGATGACCGTTAATCGGACAGCGCATCGCTGTCATCGGGACATGGGGTGGGGTTCAGGGGATGCGGTCTGTCCGCTCGAAGGTAATCGCGGCCGGGCTGGTCCTCGGCGTGATCGGCGTGGGGGCCTGGCAGTTGCTGCCGGAGGACGGAAGCGGCCGCGGCGCCGTCCGGGTCGGGACGAGTGACGTCGTCTCCTCCCTCGACCCCGCCGGGGCGTACGACGCCGGTTCCTGGGCCCTGTTCAGCAACATCTACCAGTCGCTGCTGACCATCAAGCCCGGCTCCGACGCCCCCGTGCCGGACGCCGCCGCCTCCTGCGGCTTCGTGGGCCAGAAGCTCACCACCTACCAGTGCGAGCTCCGCCCCGACGTGAAGTTCCCGGGCGGGCGCACCATCACCGCCGAGGACGTCAAGCACTCCTTCGACCGCATCAAGTCGATCAACTCCGACCAGGGTCCGGCTCCCCTCTTCAACACCCTGGAGTCGGTCAAGGCGGAGGGGCGCACGGTGACCTTCAACCTCTCCGCCGGTGACTCCACCTTCCCCTTCAAGATCGCGACGGGCGCCGCCTCGATCGTCGACAAGGACAAGTACCCGGCGAAGGCCCTGCGCGAGGACGGCAAGGCGGACGGCTCCGGCCCGTACACGCTGGGCGGCTACAAGGCCGGCACGAGTGTCGAGCTCAAGCCCAACAGCTCGTACAAGGGCCAGGGCAAGCCGGCCCGCACGCCTGTCACCATCAAGTACTTCAAGGACTCCGAGCAGCTCGACCAGGCCTGGAAGGGCCACCAGATCGACGTCGCCCACCGGGACATGCCGCCCGCCGTGCTCGCCGGCCTCAACCCGGGCATGAAGGACACCCGCTACCAGGCGTCCGGCGGCAGCGAGATCCGCTCCGTCGTCTTCAACGCCCGCCCCGGCTCCACCGCGGCCCCGCTCGCCGTCCGCCAGGCCGTGGCCGCCGTCCTCGACCGCTCCAAGGTGGCAGCCGAGGTCCACAAGGGGACCGTCACCCCGCTGTACTCCCTGGTCCCGGCGGGCATCGCCGGCCACAGCACGCCGTTCTTCGACGCCTACCCGGCCCCGAACGTGGCCACCGCCAAGAAGCTCTTCAAGGACGCCGGGATCACCTCCGCCGTCCACCTCAACCTCGGTGTGAACGTACGCGGCGCGAACATGCCCGAGGCCGAGGAGATCAAGCGGCAGCTGGAGTCCACGAGCCTCTTCCAGGTGACGGTCAAGCCGGTCGAGAAGTGGAGCGACTTCCAGAAGGGGTACGCGGCGGGCGAGTTCGACGCCTACACCATCGGCTGGATCGCGGACTTCCCGGACGCGGACAACTTCCTCGCCCCGCTCGTCGGCACCGACTCGTCCATGAACAACGGCTTCTCCGACAAGCACGTCGACGAGCTGATCGCCCGTACCCAGTCCCACGCGGAGCGGAGCGAGGCGGCGGCCGAGTTCCGCGACCTCCAGAAACTGGTCGCCCAGCAGGCCCCGATGGTGCCGATCTGGCAGAAGAAGGACTACGTGATGTCCCGCGAGGACGTCACCGGAGCCCAGTACCTGTCCGACGGCACCGGCGTCTGGCGCCTGTGGGAACTCGACTGGCTGTAGCCGCCCGGTTCCCGGCGGCTACGCGGGGTCCGTCTCCGGGTCCGGGTCCGGGTCCGAGGCCCTGCGCCGGGCCCCCGCCCTGGCCGTCTGGGCCATGCCCGGCAGGAAGTCCGCGAACAGCTCGTGCACTTCCCGCACCAGCGGCCGCAGCACCCGGAAGCGGGCCAGCACGATGCCCCGCGTCGTCAGCTGCGCGCCGCGCTCGGCGAGCCGCCGCGTCTTCTCGCTGTTCGGCGAGCGGTCGAAGACCCAGTACAGGACCAGGCCCATCTGCGAGAGCCACATCAGCTCCGGCAGTACGTCTTCCAGTTCGGCAGGGACCTTCGTCTTCGCGCCCGCCAGCACCTCGCGGTGGATGTCGATCGCGGCCTTGCGCGCCGGTTCCGATTCCGGCGAGAACGGGCTGAGCGGACTCTCGGGGTCGGCCGCGTTCTTGAAGAACTGCGAGGCGAACTCGTGGTACGGGGCGGCGATGTCCATCCAGCTCGTCAGCACGCCCGCGAGCCGCTTCTGCAGATCGGTCTCGCTGTCCAGGATGGGCCGGACCGCCGCCTGGTGGGCGGCGCCGATCCGGTCGTAGAACCCCTGGACCAGGTGTTCCTTCGACTCGAAGTAGTAGTAGGCGTTGCCGACCGAGACGCCGGCCTCCTTCGCGATACCCCGCATCGTCGTCTTGTCGAAGCCGCGCTCCTGGAAGAGGCGGAGCGCGGTTTCGAGGATGAGCGTGCGGGTCTGCTCGCTCTTGGGAGCCTTCTGATCAGTCACGGTGTATGAGCCTATCGGGGGACGGGGCACTGGTCGTCACAGGCCGGTCCCTCGGCGCCCTCGGGGTGACCCTCGGTACGCACGGCCTGCCGCCAGGCGGAGGCCGTGTACATGGCCGCCCGGGCGAAGGGCCGGCCGGCCGGGGTGGCCAGCCAGTTCGCCTTCGGCCGGTGCTCGACCAGCGCCCACAGGCACACGATGAAGGCATCGGTGCCGGTCCACACCTGCCCCGAGTCCCCGATGACGGTGATCTCCCGCAGCGTCGACGCGTGGTCGAGGCGGGGGAACCGCCGATGCGCCTCCCACGAAGCGGCGGGGACCAGGGCGAGCGGGACCAGCCACCGCTGCGCGAGCAGCCAGTGCCGGATGTGCACGCAGAGCGGGCAGCCGGCGTCGTAGAGGACAGTCAGGTTCCGCACGTGCGCGGCGGCGGCCGTCACGACTCAGGCCCCGACCGGTGCGGTCCACGCCTGCGGGGGGACGGGCGGAGTCTGCTGGCGCTCCATGATCCCGCGGCGGCGCATCTTGTTCAGCACCCACACGTTGCCGAGGTGCATGACGCCGAGGACCAGCAGGACGACGCCGAGCTTGACCGAGAGCGCCTCGAAGAGGGCGCGGGGGGTCTGGATCTCCTCGCTCGACCGGAGGTAGAGGGTCACGAAGCCGATGTTCACGAGGTAGAAGCCGACCACGAGGAGCTGGTTGACGGCGTCCGCGAGCTTCTCGTTCCCGTGCAGGACGTCACCGATGAAGACGCGGCCGTTACGGCTGAGCGTGCGGGCCACCCAGACGGTGAGGGCGATGCTGATGAGCAGGTAGATGACGTACGTGACTACGGTGAGGTCCATGGTCCCCAGTCCCTTTGAACGTGTTCAAACTTGCTGACAGGGATGACTGTAGGCCTCTTTTTGAACAAGTTCAAGCGATGTTCAGCGGGTGCTCCGGAAGCGGTTCGCGATCAGGGAGACCGAGAGCATCGCGGTGATGACGCCGACGGCCAGGGTGAGCGTGCCGGCCGTGCCGCCGCCCATGGCCCAGCCGTTGCCGAGCAGGAGGGCGGTGCCGCCGGCGCGGGAGAGCAGGGCGTACCCGCGGTCGCCGGCGCGGCCGAAGTGGCGGCCCAGGACGAAGCAGGCGGCGATCAGCGAGAGGAAGGTGATCGACCCCGCCGCGAAGTGGGCGTAGCTGTGCCAGGTGAGGGTGGCCGGCTGCCCGTAGGGGGTACCCGCGGGGAAGCCGTCGGCCGGGTCCATGACGAACACCCCCGCGGCGATCATTCCGAAGCCGCAGACGCGCACCAGGCGCGGCGCCCAGATGCCTCCGGGCGTGCCGTGCAGGGCCCGGCGCAGACCCGTCGCCCCCACGGCGAGCAGGGCTCCGACGATCAGGAAGTCGGCGATCTGGAGCCACCCCAGGGATCCGTTGCTCAGGGCGCTCAGCGGGTGGCGGGTGATGTCGAAGCCCTCGCGGAGGGCGGCCTGGGACAGCGCGACGGCCGCCCACAGGGGTGTCGCCGCGACGGCGCAGGTGAGCAGGGGGCGGGTGGCGGTCCGGGCGTGGGACCGGGTCGCGGGGGCGGAGGTGGTGGAGCTGGACGTGGTGGTCATGGCGGGTGCCTCTCGGGTCGGTCGTTGCCGGTTCTCACCGACACGTCGATCCGGAGATGTGACAGGGAACGGCGGCCGTTCCCTGTCACATCTCCTAGTTCGACGTGTTGGCGCAAGCACCGAACGACCGAGGAGAGGCACCCATGCGCTACCTGATGACGACCCGGCCTTCCGACACCGCCCCCGACGAGAACCTGTACGCCGAGATGGGCCGGTTCATCGAGGAACTGTCGGCCGCCGGTGTCCTGCTGGCCACCGGCGGCCTGGAGCCGGGCGGTGTCCTGGTGACGTCGCTCGGGGACGAGATCACCGTGACGGACGGGCCGTTCGCCGAGGCCAAGGAGGCCGTGGCCGGGTTCGCCCTGATCGAGGTCCGCTCCAAGGAGGAGGCGATCGAGCTGGCCCGCCGCTTCCGCAGGATCGCCGGTGACGGCGAGAGCGTGGTCCAGCAGGTCTTCGGCCCCTGATCGGCCGGCGCTGCCGCGCCCCGTGTCCGGCCCCGGCTTGCGTACGAGCCGGGGCCGGTGTTGTGATCGTGCCCGTGCCGGACACCCATCGCACGATCGACGCCGTCTGGAAGCTGGAGTCCGCGAAGATCATCGCCGGGCTCACGCGGCTGGTCCACGATGTCGGCCTCGCCGAGGAACTGGCCCAGGACGCGCTCGTCGCCGCACTCGAACAGTGGCCCGTCTCGGGAATCCCCGACAACCCCGGCGCCTGGCTGACGACCACGGCCAAGCGGCGGGCGGTCGACCACATCCGGCGCGACCGGCGGCTGACGCACAAGCAGGAACAACTCGCCCACGAGCTGGAACAGCAGCGGGAACCCCAACAGGACGACGTCCTGCGGCTGATGCTCATCTCCTGCCACCCCGTACTGCCGACCGAGGCCAGGGCCGCGCTGACGCTCCGGCTGCTCGGCGGCCTGACGGCCGAGGAGATCGCCCGTGCCTTCCTCGTCACCGGGGCCGCGATCGCCCGGCGCATCGCCGCCGCCAAGCGGACGCTGGCCGAGCAGCGCGTGCCCTTCGACCTGCCGGACGAAGCCGAGCTGGCCGGACGCCTCTCGTCCGTCCTGGAGGTCATCTACCTGATCTTCAATGAGGGTTACTCCGCGACCTCGGGCGACGATCTGATGCGGCCCGGGCTCTGCCTCGAAGCCCTGCGGCTGGGCCGGCTGCTGGCGGAACTGGCGCCGCAGGAGGCCGAGGTGCACGCACTCGTGGCCCTGATGGAGATCCAGGCCTCCCGCTCGGCCGCGCGCACCGGCCCGTCGGGCGAGCCCGTACAGCTGCACGAGCAGAACCGCGGGCGCTGGGACCAGTTGCTCATCCGCCGCGGGTTCACCTCGATGCTGCGCGCCCGGCAGGCCGGCGGAACGTCACCCGGCCCGTACCTCCTGCAGGCGGCGATAGCCGTGTGCCATGCGCAGGCCGCCACCGCCGAGGACACCGACTGGGCCCGGATAGCCGGCCTGTACGGGGCCCTGGCGCAGCTGCTGCCGACGCCGGTCGTCCAGCTCAACCGGGCCGTGTCGCTCGGGATGGCGTACGGCCCCCGTGCGGGCCTGGACCTGGTCGACTCCCTGACCGCCGATCCCGCGCTCCGCGACTACCACCTCCTGCCGAGCGTCCGGGGAGACCTGCTGGCGCGCCTCGGCCGGCACCAGGAGGCGCGGCTGGAGTTCCACCGGGCGGCCGCCCTCACCAGGAACGCCGCCGAGCGCGCCTTTCTGGAGCGGCGCGCGGACGCGATCGCCGGCACCGGCCCGGCCGGTCCCACGCTCGGGGAGGCCGCCCGCGATTTCCTCGCCCGCGGCGAGCTGGACGCGGCGACGGTCCGCTCCTACGGACAGACCCTCCGGCGGCTGTGCCTGACCCTTGGCGACCGGCGCCCGCTGGCCTCCCTGACGGCCGGCCAGGTGGCGGGCGTCTTCGCGACGGCCTGGGACGGGGCGGCGGCCAGGACCTGGAACCGGCACCGCTCGGCCGTGCGGTCCTTCGGCTCCTGGGCCCGCCTGGGCGACCTTGCGGCAGGGCTGGAGCGGCGTGCGGAGACGAGCTCCCGGGCGCCGGCACTGGGCCCCGCCCAGCTCGACGCGCTCTGGAGCCACCCGGACCTGCCGTTGCGCGAACGGACGCTGTGGCGGCTCCTGTACGAGTCGGGGGCCGGGGTGAAAGCGGTCCTCTCACTGAACGTCGAGGACCTGGACCTGGCGGACCGCCGGGCTCCGGCCGGCGGTCCCGGTCGCCGCACCTGGGTGAGCTGGCGCTCGGGGACCGCCCGTCTCCTGCCCGGGCTGCTGGCCGGCCGGACTCGGGGCCCGGTCTTTCTCTCCGACCGGCGGCCCGGACCGGGCCGGACGCCCGCACCGGCCGACCTCTGCCCGCAGACGGGCCGGCGCCGTCTCTCCTACGAGCGGGCCGAGTACCTCTTCAAGGAGGCCACCAGGTCACTGGATCCGGCGGGCGGCGGTTACACGCTGGGCCGGCTGAGGCCCCGCCCGGCGGAGCGCGTGCCTCACATGCTCAGCGAACGCGCGTAGTTGAGCTGGGACATCACCCACTGGTAGGTGTACGCGTCCACCGCCGGGATCATCGTGGAGTGGTGGCGGCCGCCGCTGGTGACCGTGATCTGGATGTAGCCGGTGGTGGTCTTCTGCTTCATCAGCAGGAAGAGCAGGCCGAGCAGGCAGAAGAGGAAGAAGATGATCGCGAGCACGATCGCGTGCGGCGGGATCTTCTCCTCGGTGCGCGAGAAGTCGGTCGCGTTCCACATCGCGCCCCTGAGCGGCATGTTGCCCGACGGGGTGATGATCTGGTCCCCGGCGATGGTGATGTCACCGAGGGACAGACCGGCTCCGCCGACCGGGGCGGCGGCGTGGTGGGCAGGGGCCGGGATGCCGGCGCCGCCGATGGTCGGCTGGTAGGCCGGAGGCGCCGGGTAGGGCTGCGGGTAGCCGTAACTGGCCTCGCCGGGACCCCACTTGTAGTCGCCCTGGCCGGGGGTGGCGGGCGTGCCGGGCTGACCGCCCTGGCCGGCGGGGTCGCTCGTGTACGGATTCGGCTGCTGCTCGCTCATGGCGCCGATCCTTCCACAGGGACTTGCGCCCTGTACCCCCGGTCCCGCAACCCAGGTCAGAGCGCTGCACCGACCAGGGCCGTGACGCGCCCCCGCATCAACTCACGCTCCCTGCTTGCCGGAAGGAGGGAGCAGACGACCGTGCGGCGCCCGCCCTCGGTGGCGAACACCCGCTCGTGGAGCGGCCCATGGAGCCGGTCCCGCCCCAGACGACGGTGCCGCCGATCTCGCCGCGCATCAGCCCGCCCACGCTGAAGCGGTCCTGCGCACCCTCGGAGAGCGCCGGCAGTTGGGGCCGTTGTGCCGCGTTGCCAGCACGGGGTATCGGGCGGGCAGCTCCTCGTCTCTCCGGGCGAACACCATCGTCCACCCTGAGCCTGAACTGCACAAAGCCCCCTCTCGGCCTGCGGGCTGGGAAGGGGCGATCTTGTCGTGTGCCGGTACCGTTCTGGTGTCGAGCCAGAACTGGAGCCCAGTATGCACGCTCTTCCTCATGACCACACTGGCGCGCGCATCAAGCGCCTGCGCCTCGAACGCCACCTCACCCAGACGGCGCTGTCCGAACTCTCCGGGGTTCCCTACAGCACGCTCACGAAGGCCGAGCAGGGCGTGAAGCCCGCAAGCCCGTACCTCATCGGCCAGATCGCCCGAGCCCTCCGTGTCGAAGTCGCCACGGTCACCGGCCAGCCGTACGTCAACGAACTCCGCGAGGACCAGCTGGACGTCCTCGTCCGTCCGATTCGCGAAGCCCTCGACGTGTACGACCTCGGCGCCGACCCCGACATCACCCCCCGCCCCCGCCAGCTGCTCGTCGACGACGCTGAAGCGCTCCTCGTCGCCGTCCGCGCCGGGGAGATCAAGCAGGCCGCCACCGTGGTTCCGGGTCTCATCCAGGAGGTCACCACGGCCGCACACGCGGCCCCGGGTCACGAGGGCTGGCTCCTCCTGGCCAGCACGTACCGCTCCGCCTACGACGTCGCGTCCAAGCTCGGCTACAGCGACCTGGCAGCCATCGCCCTCGCCCGCATGGACTGGGCCGCTGAACGCGGCTCCAGCGCGGCACTGGGTGGCATCTACCGCTACATGCGCGCCCTCACCTACCTCCGCGACGGCCAGTACCGCACCGGCCAGCGCCTCACCACCCTCGGCCTGAGCATCCTTGAGCAGGCCGACCCCGGACAGGAACGGGAGGTCGTCACCGGACAGCTCCACCTTGGCGCAGCAGTCATGGCCGGCCGCTCCAAGGATCAGGCGAAGGCGGAAGGGCACCTGGCCGAGGCCGAGCGGATCGCCGCCGGCACCGGGGAGGCGGCCAAGGTGCACTATCTGGCGTTCGGCCCGACGAATGTGAAGGTCCACCGCGTATCCGTACTGGCCGAGCTGGACGAGTACGGGCAGGCCGTGCAGACGGGTCGCAGTGTGCAAGTCCCGCAGGACTGGCCGCAGTCGAGAAAGTCGCACCACTACGCGGAGCTGGCCCGGGCGCAGCTGTGGACCGGCGATCTGCATGCCAGCTTCGAGAACCTGCTGAAGGCGCGGAAGGCTGCGCCGCAGCAGGCCCGCTACCACCAGACGGTGCGGGACACCTACTCGGGGCTGGAGGCGGCACACCGTCAGCTGCCGGATTCGTTCCTCTCGTACGGCAATTGGCTGGGCGTATAACGCCCCGACAGGTCTTGGCCCCGGCTATCACCAACTCGTGGTAGCTGGGGCCTTGTTGTGCCTTCACCCTGGTCTCACCACCCGCTGACGACGGTAGGAGTGACCCGTGTGACCAGCCACATCACGCAGAGCGGTGTCCGGAACGTAGTGAGTATCGACAGCCCGGACCGTTCGCGTCCTGGCGTTCGCGCGGTGAGTGAGCCCAGTGCCGAACTCCTCGATCGCGCCATGGTCGGCTGGGAGCGCTTCACGGGCGCCGACGAGGAGCAGCCGGATGTCTGAGGTGTACGAGTACGTACCGCACCGCCTGCTGCGCAAGCGGGTGCGCGACATCGCGTCCGGCGCCGAGGGCGAGTTGATGGCTGTCATCAACGAGAACGTGTCGAGCTCGGCGGTCGGGGAGCACTGGGTGGAGCTGGCCTACGTCCGGCTCTCGTCCGGCCGTGAGATCACGACCGCCGTCTACAACATCGAGTCGGCATGAGCGAGCTCCGCCGCCAAGGTCCTGTACGTCGTCGCCCTGGCCTCCATACTCGCCGCGATCCTCACCGGCGCCTTCTGACATCCCCTGTAGTGCTCATCCCAGGAGCGACACATGACCGCTCACCCCGTTTCGCCGAACACTGTGCTCGCCAACGCCCTGACCAGTGCTGAGGACGTCCTCGCGCCGCGTATCCACGCGGCCGAACCGGACCGCGTCACCTTCGGCGTCGGCACGCAGATCAACGGTGCACCCCACATCGGTACGAGCCTGGTTCAGGCTCTCACCTTCGCGGCTGCCGCTCGGACACGTGACCGCTACGGGCTCCCCGTTGCCGTCGCCTTCGGGGCCCTGGACAACGCGCCGTACGAGATCACCGTTGACCAGTAGCCGGGATTGTCCTCCCCCGCCGGCCGGGCTACTCCCCGACCGAAGTCGTCCGATACGACGAAGGCCCCGCCCCACGGACAAGATCCGGGGGACGGGGCCTCTGCGGCCCGCCGGTCTCAGCCGAGACCGACGGACGGAGTCCGTCGCAGCGCCTCGAAGCCGGGGAGGCCCGCCAGGGCCGAGCCGTGCGAGAGGCGCGTCGAGAAGGCTAGAAGCGGCGCGTGATCAGCGCACGCTTGACTTCCTGGATCGCCTTCGTGACCTCGATGCCACGCGGGCACGCGTCGGTGCAGTTGAAGGTCGTGCGGCAGCGCCACACGCCGTCCTTGTCGTTCAGGATCTCCAGCCGCTGCTCGCCGGCCTCGTCACGCGAGTCGAAGATGAAGCGGTGCGCGTTGACGATCGCCGCCGGGCCGAAGTACTGGCCGTCGTTCCAGAACACCGGGCACGAGGACGTGCACGCGGCGCACAGGATGCACTTGGTGGTGTCGTCGAAGCGCTCGCGGTCCTCGGCGGACTGCAGACGCTCGCGCGTCGGCTCGTTGCCCTTGGTGATCAGGAACGGCATGACGTCGCGGTAGGCCTGGAAGAAGGGCTCCATGTCGACGACAAGGTCCTTCATCACCGTGAGGCCCTTGATGGCCTCGACGGTGATCGGCTTCTCCGGGTTGATGTCCTTGATCAGCGTCTTGCAGGCGAGCCTGTTCTTGCCGTTGATCCGCATCGCGTCGGAGCCGCAGATGCCGTGCGCGCACGAGCGGCGGAAGGTCAGCGTGCCGTCGAGGTCCCACTTGATCTTGTGGAGACCGTCGAGCACGCGCTCCTTCGGGTCGATCTCGACCTGGAAGTCCTGCCAGGTCGATTCCTCGGAGATCTCCGGGTTGAAGCGGCGGATCCGGAAGGTGACCGTGATGAACGGCGAGGCCGCGGCCGCCGCCTCCATCTTGTCCAGGGTGGGGGTGGCCATCAGTACTTACGCTCCATCGGCTGGTAGCGGGTGACGACGACGGGCTTGTAGTCCAGCCGGACTGAATCCTTGCCGTCGTCGCCGACCTCGCGGTACGCCATGGTGTGGCGCATGAAGTTGACGTCGTCGCGGTTCGGGTAGTCCTCGCGGTAGTGACCGCCGCGGGACTCCTTGCGCGCCAGCGCGGACACGGCCATGACCTCGGCCAGGTCGAGCAGGTTGCCCAGCTCGATGGCCTCCAGCAGGTCCGTGTTGAAGCGCTTGCCCTTGTCCTGGACGGACACGTTCTTGTAGCGCTCGCGCAGCTCCGCGATCTTCTCGACCGCGGTCTTGATGGTCTGCTCCGTACGGAACACCATCACGCACGCGTCCATCGTCTCCTGGAGCTCCAGACGCAGTTCGGCGACCCGCTCGTTGCCCGTGGAGTTGCGCAGGTGCTCGACGAGGTCGATGACCTGCTGCGCCGGGTTCTCCGGGAGCTCGACGTAGTCGTTCTCCTGGGAGTACCTGGCGGCGGCGATGCCGGAGCGCTTGCCGAAGACGTTGATGTCCAGCAGCGAGTTGGTGCCCAGGCGGTTCGCGCCGTGCACCGACACGCACGCGACCTCGCCGGCCGCGTACAGGCCCGGGACGACGGTGGTGTTGTCCGACAGGACCTCACCCTCGACGTTGGTCGGGATGCCGCCCATGGCGTAGTGCGCGGTGGGCTGGATCGGGATCGGGTCCGTGTACGGCTCGATGCCCAGGTAGGTGCGCGCGAACTCGGTGATGTCCGGGAGCTTCGCGTCGAGCTGCTCCGGCGGCAGGTGCGTCAGGTCCAGGTACACGTGGTCACCGGCCGGACCGCAGCCGCGGCCCTCACGGATCTCGGTGTAGATGGAGCGCGAGACGACGTCACGGGACGCGAGGTCCTTCATGACCGGCGCGTACTTCTCCATGAAGCGCTCGCCGTCCTTGTTGCGGAGGATGCCGCCCTCACCGCGGGCGCCCTCCGTCAGCAGGATGCCCATGCGCCAGATGCCCGTCGGGTGGAACTGGAAGAACTCCATGTCCTCCAGCGGCAGGCCGCGGCGGTAGCAGGCCGCCTGGCCGTCACCCGTGAGGGTGTGCGCGTTGGAGGTCACCTTGAAGAACTTGCCGGTGCCGCCGGAGGCGTAGATGACGGCCTTGGCCTGGAACACGTGGATCTCGCCGGTGGCGAGCTCGTACGCGACCACACCGGCCGACTTCTTGACGCCGTCCTCCTCGACCAGGAGCTGGTCCAGGACGTAGAACTCGTTGAAGAACTCCACGCCCTCCTTGACGCAGTTCTGGTACAGCGTCTGGAGGATCATGTGACCGGTGCGGTCCGCGGCGTAGCAGGACCGGCGGACCGGGGCCTCGCCGTGGTTGCGCGAGTGACCGCCGAAGCGGCGCTGGTCGATGGTGCCGTCCGGGGTGCGGTTGAACGGCAGGCCCATCTTCTCCAGGTCGAGGACCGCGTCGATGGCCTCCTTCGCCAGGATCTCGGCGGCGTCCTGGTCGACCAGGTAGTCACCGCCCTTGACCGTGTCGAAGGTGTGCCACTCCCAGTTGTCCTCTTCCACGTTGGCCAGCGCGGCGGCCATGCCGCCCTGCGCGGCACCCGTGTGGGAGCGGGTCGGGTAGAGCTTCGTCAGCACGGCGGTGCGGCTGCGCTTCGTCGACTCGATGGCGGCGCGCATGCCCGCGCCGCCTGCGCCGACGATGACGGTGTCGTACTTGTGGATCTTCATTGGTTTCGCCTCAGCCCCGTTGCCTAGCGGATGTTCGGGTCGAAGGTGAAGATCACCAGCGTGCCCAGAAGGATGGTGAACACCGTGGCGGTGTAGAGCAGGCCCTTCAGCCACAGCCGCGTGTTGGCACGCTCTGCGTAGTCGTTGATGACGGTACGCAGACCGTTGGCGCCGTGCAGCATGGCCAGCCACAGCATCAGCAGGTCCCAGACCTGCCAGAACGGGGACGCCCAGCGGCCGGCCACGAAGGCGAAGCCGATCTTGGACACGCCGCCGTCGAGCACCAGCTGGATCAGCAGGTGGCCGATGACCAGGACGACGAGCACGATGCCCGAGAGGCGCATGAAGAGCCACGCGACCATCTCGAAGTTCCCCCGGGTCGAGCGCGGGGTCTTGCCGGTGCGCTTGCGCGGGGCCTCGATGTAGGGCGCCGGGTTGTCCACGTCGTAGAGGGAAACGCCCTCCACGCCGCCGACTCCCTTTTCGAAAGAAGTGTCAGAAGACATGCGTGTCACTTCCCGAACAGTTCGAGGTAGGCGTGGCCGAGTACGGGGTACAGGGCGCTGCCCATCAGGACGACCCAGATGCCCACGACCCACCAGAGCATCGACTTCTGGTGGCGGGGGCCCTTGGACCAGAAGTCCACGGCGATGACACGGAGACCGTTGAGCGCGTGGAACAGGATGGCGGCGACGAGGCCGTACTCCAGCAGCGCGACGATCGGAGTCTTGTAGGTAGCCACGACATCGTCGTACGCCTCGGGGGAGACGCGGACGAGAGCGGTGTCGAGGACGTGTACGAACAGGAAGAAGAAGATGAGGACGCCGGTGACTCGATGAGCCACCCAGGACCACATTCCTTCCCGGCCGCGGTACAACGTTCCAGCCGGCACGGAAAACCCTCCGGAAGCGGGGCGGGGGCCAGCCGGCTTCTTTGTCGGTCGGGCCCGGCCGGGTACGGTCCTCCGGCCCCGGACATCGTAGCGACGCTTTGTCGGTTCCCTTGCGCGGGGGCCATCGGTGTGATCAAACAGGCACGTACGGGCTATCCCACAGGGGCGAATAGCCCGATTTCCGTGGCAGTCAGCCCATCCGGCGAGGTCAGCCAGCGTGTCAGATCCCAGAGCCGGGCCTGTGCGACACGGCGCAGCTCGTCCGCGGAGAGCGAGCGCTCCTCGTCGACCTCGTGGCCCATCCTCCGGCGGATCGCGCCCAGCAGCTGGTCGGCCTGCTCCTCCGGCGGGTGCCCGTCGAGGCAGATCACGAAGGCATGGCCGAACTTCCGTTCGTACTCCGCATGGGCCGCGTCGAGGGCCAGCAGCGCGGCGTACGAAGCCCCGTGGTCCAGCTCCGCCGAGCACTCCGCGGCCAGCGCCTCGGTCAGATCGCCCTGCGAGAGGTCGTACGAGGCCTCGTCGGCGGCGGCGAGCAGGGCCCCGGCATCCGGGTAGGGGCGGTGCGCCGCCACCCGGTGCGCCCAGCGCCGGCTTCCGCAGCAGTGCAGCAGGACGGCCCGGGCGGCTTCGGGGGACAGGGCGTTGAAACGGGCCAGCCCGAAGGCGGGAGAAGGGCCGGGACTTCCCCCGGACCCGGTCCGGGAGGTGCGCCCTGGGGCCTGTGCCGGAAGGTGGCTGGACAGCAGGGGGCTCCTCGGGGCGCGGCGGGGGTGTACCGCCACGCTATCGACGCAGGGCAGGGTGTGTCGTACCGATTCGGGGATTTCACCCGGAAGTGAGCCGAAAGGATGACGTGAGCGCCACGGGCAGGCATGGTGAGAGCCCCGGGAAGGGGAGGGCGACCGAGGCCGCCACCCCCCACAGGAGAGGCCCCGGCCGCCATCCGTCACGGGCTCGTGCGACAAGCCCGTACCCATGTCAGCGCCTCGGGTGCGTTTTGTGTCACACCTCGCTCCGCACAGGATTGGTTGCGCGTTGTATCACTCGTGGACGAGAGGTGCTTGAAAGCCGTAACGTGCTGATTTGCGCCACACGTACAGGACAGTGAACGGGTTGGGGACTTTGCTGGGGGACGACGCGGAGCTGACCGCCGCGGTGCTCGCGGCACAGGACGGCGACGAGAACGCGTTCCGTGCTGTGTACCGCGCCGTGCATCCACGGCTGCTGGGATACGTACGCACGCTCGTCGGGGACGGCGACGCGGAGGACGTGACCTCGGAGGCCTGGCTGCAGATCGCCCGCGACCTCGACTCCTTCACCGGCGACGCCGACCGCTTCCGCGGCTGGGCGGCCCGTATCGCCCGCAACCGCGCCCTCGACCACATCCGCATGCGCGGCCGGCGCCCCGCCATCGGCGGCGACGACACCGAGCTGACGAGCTGGGCCGCCGAGTCCGACACCGCGGGCGCGGCCATGGAGTCCCTCTCCACCGGGCGGACCATGGCGCTCATCGCGCAGCTTCCGCAGGACCAGGCCGAGGCCGTCGTCCTGCGCGTCGTGGTCGGGCTGGACGCCAAGAGCGCGGCCGAGACCCTGGGCAAGCGGCCCGGCGCCGTACGGACCGCGGCCCACCGGGGCCTGAAGAAGCTGGCCGAGCTGCTCGGCCCGGAGGGCGGCTTCGAGCCGGACCCGGACACCGGCTCGGACACCGGCTCGGATGCCGGCCCGACGGTCGGCCATAATGCCCGTGGCCAGGCATGGGGCGGCGGGGGCGGGAGGGATCTCGACGCCGTACCCGCGCAGCGTGGCCGGAGCGGGGGCTTCGCAGAACAAACCGGTGTGACGGATTCACGTTGGCGGACGCAGAAGGACATGTGATGGCCGACGAGCGCAACAGGTGGCTGGACGAAGCCGCTGCGGAGAAGCTGCTGCGCGGCGAACCGGTGGAACCTGTGGGGCCGGCCGCCGATCAGCGTGCCCGCGACCAGGCCGCCCGGCTGCGTGCCGCCCTGGACGCCCTGGGTGGCGTGAACGGGTCGCTGCGCGCGGGCACGGAACTGCCCGGTGAAGCCGCGGCGGTGGCTGCCTTCCGTACGGCGCGCGGCGGCGCGCGCCCTGCCGCGGCGCCTCCGGCGGCGGCCGCGTCCGCCGAACCCCTGGTCGACCTCGGCCGCGTCGTTCCCGCGCCCGCCCCCCGGCGCCGCCGGGCCGTGAGCTTCGGCCTGGCAGCGGCCCTGGCCAGTGTCGCCGTCGGCGGACTGGCCGCCGCGGCGGGTGCCGGGCTGCTGGAGCGGTCCCGGCACGACAGCGCGGGACCCGGTCCGGCGATGTCCGTGAGCGCCGGCGAGGACCCGGCCCCGGGCATCGGCAGCGGAGCTCCGAGCGCCGGCCCGAAGCCGACGCCCACCCCGCTGCCGAGTGGCTCGAATCCGACGGCCGCCACCGGTACGGCGCAGCCGCCGGGTACGGACGGGCGCGGTGCGACACCCGGGACCGGCACGGGTGCCGGCACCTCCTCGGGCTCGTCGGCGACGGCCGGCTCGGGCAAGGACCTCCAGGGCGGCGCGGCGGCCTCGGGCGGCATGGGCGGCAAGGACGGCGACCGGGAGACCTTCGGCGGCGGCGGCACGGGTGACAAGGACCGCGACCGTGACGGCGAGAACCGTCTCAAGGTCGCCGACCTGTGCACCGAGTTCAAGGCGGGCCGGCTCGACGAGGCCCGCCGTGAGCGGCTCTCGCGCCTGGCCAACGGCCTCACCCGGATCCCGGACTACTGCAAGGCGGTGCTCGACGACGGGGGCTCCGACGGCGGCAAGCGCAGCGACACCCAGCTGGGTGGGACGCTCAGGGCGCCGACCCTGACGCCGACGGTTCCGCGGGGTTCGGCCGACCTGCGCACCGGCCGCTGAAACGTGTGCTGACCTGCCTGTAACACTTTTCGAACCGGCGGCGCAGTACATATCGAGCCGACTGGTCATCGGCCGCGCATGAGCCGGGGTTCCCCCCGTACCCCTGGGCTCTGCGCAACCGGCGCGGGCGGGGCACGTTCCCCCGGCCCTGCCCGCGCCCATTACTTCGGACCTCTCGCCTCAGGCACGAGGCTTCGCGGGACCGGACACCGGTCCCGCCCCCGGCCCCGGCGGCATCACCAGTAGACGACGACCTTGTCGCCGACCTGCACCTGGTTGAACAGCGCCGACAGCTTGCCCTTGTCGCGGACGTTCACGCAGCCGTGCGAGGCCCCGTTGTAGCCGCGGGCCGCGAAGTCGGCCGAGTAGTGCACCGCCTGGCCGCCGCTGAAGAACATCGCGTACGGCATCGGCGTGTGGTAGATCGTCGACGTCCACTCCTTGGCCTTCCAGCCCACGTTGAACACGCCCTCACGGGTCGGGGTGTTCTCGGAGCCGAAGCGCACGTCCATCGTCGAGACGACCTTGCCGTCGATCATCCAGGCGAGGGTGCGGCTCTCCTTGCTGATGCACATGACACGGCCCTGCATGCAGCGCGGGTCCGGGGCGTCGACCTCGTTGACGGTCGAGGGACGCAGCTCGTCGGCGGTGGGCTTCTTGCTGGCGCCCTCGATCTTCTTCCAGGTGGCCTCGTCGACCGAGCCGGTCGCGTTCAGGCCGTTCTTCGACTGGTAGGACTTGACCGCGGCGGTCGTCTTGGAGCCGTAGAAGCCGGTCGGCGCGACCGACATCAGCTTGAGCTGGCGCAGCCGGGCCTGGAGCTCGCGCACCTGCTCGTTCTCGTCGCCGTTTGCCATGATCTGCTTCACCGAGGGCGAAGGGGAGGCAGAGGGGGAGGCCGACGCGGAAGCGGAGGCGGACGGCGACGCCGAGGTCTCGCCGGGCTTGTTGTCGGTGGAGGGGGAGGCTTCGGGGGAGGTGCCCGCCGTGGGCGAGGACGAAGCCGAGGAGGCGGAGGCGACAGGCTCCGTCTTCTGCGGTCCGCAGGCGGTCGCGGCGAGCGCGACGGCGGTTGCCACCCCGATGGTGCGGATTATGACTCTTTGGCGCTGCATTGCAGTCCCCCCGGTCTCTACGTCGTGTATCTAGGTGATGCTCCGCGTGCGTGGACAGTTGCGCTCGGCTCCGGGATGTTGCGCCATTGTGACCGGCAGTCGTCCGCAGCCTTACGCAGCGATGCGCGGCTGGGGGCACCCCAGCGGCGGCTCGGGGGAGGTTCCACCGGTCCCGGGCCCGCTTGCTCCACGGAGGACTACGTCACATGGCACACACCGAGAGCGGAATCCCGATCGAACCCGTCTACGGGCCCGGCGACCTGACGGGGTGGGACCCGGCGGCCGAGCTCGGGCAGCCGGGTGACTTCCCCTACACGAGGGGGATTTATCCGAACATGTACACCGGTCGGCCGTGGACGATGCGGCAGTACGCCGGCTTCGGCACCGCCGCCGAGTCCAACGCCCGCTACCGGCAGCTCATCGAGGGCGGCGGCACCGGGCTGTCCGTCGCCTTCGACCTGCCGACCCAGATGGGACACGACTCCGACGCCCCCCTCGCCCAGGGCGAGGTCGGCAAGGTCGGTGTCGCCGTCGACTCGCTCGACGACATGCGGACGCTGTTCGACGGGATCCCCCTCGACCGGGTCTCCACCTCGATGACGATCAACGCGCCCGCCGCGCTGCTCCTGCTGCTCTACCAACTGGTCGCGGAGGAACAGGGCATCCCGGGCACCGAGCTGACGGGGACGGTCCAGAACGACGTGCTGAAGGAGTACATCGCGCGCGGGACGTACATCTTCCCGCCCGGCCCCTCCCTGCGTCTGACGGCCGACACCTTCCGCTACTGCCGGGCCGAGATCCCCCGGTGGAACACCATCTCCATCTCCGGCTACCACATGGCCGAAGCCGGCGCCTCGCCCGCGCAGGAGGTGGCCTTCACCCTCGCCGACGGCATCGCCTACGTCCGTACCGCCCTGGCCGCCGGGATGGTGGTCGACGAATTCGCGCCCCGGCTCTCCTTCTTCTTCGTCGCCCGCACCACCCTGCTGGAGGAGGTCGCGAAGTTCCGCGCGGCCCGGCGGATCTGGGCCCGCGTCATGCGGGAGGAGTTCGGGGCCCGGGACCCGAAGTCGCTGATGCTGCGCTTCCACACCCAGACCGCGGGGGTCCAGCTCACCGCGCAGCAGCCGGAACTGAACCTCGTACGGGTGGCCGTGCAGGCCCTGGCCGCCGTCCTCGGCGGCACGCAGTCCCTGCACACCAACTCCTTCGACGAGGCGATCGCGCTCCCGACCGAGAAGTCCGCCCGCCTCGCCCTGCGCACCCAGCAGGTCCTCGCGTACGAGACGGACGTGCCGCACACCGTGGACCCCTTCGCCGGGTCGTACGCGGTGGAGCGGATGACGGACGAACTGGAGGCGGCGGCGCTCGCGCTGATGCGCCGGATCGAGGACCAGGGCGGGGCGGTGGCCGCGATCGAGGCCGGGTTCCAGAAGGCCGAGATCGAGCGGAACGCCTACCGCATCGCGCAGGAGACCGAGAACGGGGAGCGGGTGGTGGTCGGGGTCAACCGCTTCGCGCTGGAGCGCGAGGAACCGTACGAGCCGCTGCGCGTGGACCCGGCGATCGAGGCACGGCAGTGCGCGGCACTGGCCCGGCTGCGGGCGGAGCGCGAGGGGGCGGCGGTGACGGCGGCGCTCGCGGCCCTGAAGGAGGCGGCGGCGGGGACGGCGAACGTGCTGTACCCGATGAAGGCGGCGCTGCGCGCCCGGGCCACGGTGGGGGAGGTGTGCGGGGCGCTGCGGGAGGTCTGGGGGACGTACGAGCCGACCGGGTCCACCTGGTGAAACCGACTGGCGCGACAGGTGCAACCTTGTGGGACACTCCTGCGCATGCTGGGTGTGACAGATCTTCCGACTTATCTCGCCGGCCTGGTGCTGATCATTCTGCTGCCGGGGCCGAACTCCCTCTACGTGCTCTCCGTGGCCGCCCGCCGCGGGGTGAGCACCGGGTACAAGGCCGCCGCCGGGGTGTTCACCGGCGACGCCGTGCTCATGCTGCTGACCGCCGTGGGCGCCGGGGCGCTGCTGCGGGCGAGCCCGCTGGTGTTCACCGTGGTGAAGTTCCTCGGGGCCGGCTACCTGGCGTGGCTGGCCGTGGGCATGATGCGGGGCGCCTGGGCGCTGTGGCGCACGCGCGCGGAGCGGGCCGGGGCGGAGGCCGCCGACCCCGCCGACCCGGCCGAGAACGAGCGGCCCTACCGGCGGGCGCTGCTGATCAGCCTGCTCAACCCGAAGGCCATCCTCTTCCTGATGTCCTTCTTCGTGCAGTTCGTGGACCCGGCCTACGCCTACCCGGCGCTGTCCTTCCTGCTTCTGGGCGGTCTGCTGCAGACCGGCAGCTTCCTGTACCTGACGATGCTGATCTTCGGCGGGACCCGTCTCTCGGCGGCCTTCCGGCGCCGCAAGCGGCTGTCGGCCGGGGCCACCTCGGCGGCGGGCGTGCTCTTCCTCGGCTTCGCGGCCAAGCTCGCCGTCAGCTGAGCGCCCGGCGCAGCCATCCCATCCGCCGCACGGCCCGGCGCACCGCCCGGCTGCGCGGCAGGAACGACAGCTGCGCCGGGATGCCGCCCGGCAGGCCCAGGGAGGTCAGCCGGCGGCGCGTGAAGTACCGCCAGGTGCGCGGGGTCAGCTGCTTGGCCAGGTAAGCCTCGGCCGCCGGGCGGCGCGCGGCCAGGATCTGCGGCTGCATGGTGAACCCGACGGCGGTGAGCAGTGCGGCCGGTTCCGCCCGGACCTGCTCGGGGGTCGGGGGCGTCCAGGCGCGGACCGCCCCGGCGTCGGCGAGGTCCGGGAGCAGGGCGTCCACCAGGGCCAGCGGGACACGGTTGCTGTTCGGGTACGGGGTCAGGGTGGCCAGCACCGCGTCGGTGCCGGTCCGGGCCACCGGGAGCCCGTACAGCGTGGCGGCGGTCAGCAGCCCGGTGGAGAAGCAGCCGACGACCAGCGCGGGGCGCAGCCGCTGGTAGAGGGTCTCGGCCAGGACCGGGGCGGCGATCACGGTCAGCCGGGCGCCCAGCCGCTCGGCCTCCTCCTCGGCCCGGCGCCAGTACGCGGCCGGGGCGCCGGGGTGCGGCTTGAAGACCAGCTCCCGGTGGCCTAGGGCGTGCGCGCCCCGGACCATCGACACGTGCAGCTCCTCCTCCTCGGCCAGGGTCATCAGGTCGAGCGCGGAGAGGTACTGGCCCAGCAGGAGGGCCGGGGGCCCGGCGGGCCCGGCCGCCTCGTCCGGGGTGGCCTCGGCGAGCTCCGCGAGGACCTTGAGGAACGGCTCCGTCGGCACCAGTTCCACCCGCACCCCGAACTCCGACAGCAGCAGGGGCTCCAGCCCGGGCACCAGGTCCAGGTGGAGCACCCGCCGTACCCGCATCCCGAGCTGCGGGTCGAGGCGGAAGCGGGTGGGCCCGTAGCTCATGAGCCCGTCGGCGTAGACGTCGACGGCCGCCCCCGGGAAGAGCCGGCACAGGCTCTGGGCCGGCGGGACCTGGAGGGACTCCACGATCAGCTCGACCCGGTCCTCGCCCAGGTTCCACAGCGTGCGCAGCTGCCGCTCCCAGATCGGGACGTCCTCCGCGCGCGGGGCCCAGGTGCTCGGGTGCTGCGGCTCGATGACGCGGTTCCAGTCGAGGACCTCGTCGAAGCGCGAGCGCAGGGCGGCGAAGCCCGGCATGTCCGTGACCCCCGGGGTGACCTCGGCCGTGACGGCGTGGTTGCTGGTCAGCAGGATGCGGCGGCCGGAGGGCTGGAAGGAGCCCGCGTCGATGCCCGCCGCGAGCGTGGCCGCACCGTAGAGGGTGGAGGCCAGGAAGATCTGGGTGGGCATCAGGCACCCGCTCCCGAGGGGGCGGTGCGGCGGCCGGTGCGCAGGCGGCGCAGCACGGTGGAGCGTTCGGCGTCCATCGAGTCCAGGACCTGGTCCAGTACGTCCTGCGGCATGCGGCCGAGCGCGGCCGCGCTCATGAGGCGGAGTTTCTTGGCCACGTCCGGCTCCAACCTTTCGATGGACCCGAAATGGTGGGCGATAATTGCACAATAGGTTCGGACGGCTTTCGGGAGCAGTCGATCGGATTCCCGGTCGGCGATGACTTCCGCGAGCACTTGATCGAATGCGCGGATGAAATCGAGCTGCCGTTCGTCCCCTACCTGCGTCAATGACGTGGAAATCCCGCGCCGGTAGAAGACACCGGGCAGCCCGACCGCGGCGAACGACTCCGCCTCCCGGTGCAGCCGCCAGATCCACGGCCGGTCCTCCGCGGTCCGCAGCCCGTCGGTGAAGTGCAGCACCCCGCGGTCCAGCAGCCGCCGGTGGTACATCCCGGCCCAGGCGTACGGATAGTCCACCGAGGTGGCCCGGTCGGCCGGCAGGATCGCGGTGCGCGGCGCGGCGACCACCGACTGCGGGCCGAAGGGGACGCGCTGCACGCTCCGCGACCGGCCGGTGCACCGCACATGGTCGGTGCGGACGAAATCGCAGCTCAGAGCCTCTATGGCGGCCAGGGTGCGGGCCAGGTGGCCGGGCGCCAGCCAGTCGTCCCCGTCCAGGAAGGCCAGGTATTCGCCGCGGGCCGCGTCCAGACCGGTGTTGCGCGCGGTGGCCAGGCCCCCGTTGCGCTCGTGTCTGAGGTGCACCGCCCCCGGCAGCTCGCGCGCCGCCCGTTCCAGCAGGCCGGGCGTCCCGTCCGTCGAGCAGTCGTCGACGAGCAGGAACTCGAAATCCTCCCGGGCGTTGAGTTCGAGACTCTTCAGGGCGTCCGGTGCGTATGTCTGGACGTTGTAGAACGGCACGACAACAGAGAGCTTGGGCACCTGCGAGACATTAGGGCGCCGCCCGTCATTCACTGTGGCCCGGATGCGGATTCCATGTGAACGGCGCGGGGCGGGCGAGTTAACCCGTGCGCTTTCGTATTCAGTCGACGCGTTGTTAACCCGCTGTTGTGCGGTCGTTGGGCTGATCACCGAAATTCCGGAATAGCTTCTGCCGCGTGCCAGAACGCAAACGCGTCGCCGTACTCGCCGATTCCGATACGCGATGGAAATGGGGCGCACTCACCGCCCGCCGTCTCGTGCCCGACCACCAGCTCACCGGGTTCCTGCTGCGCGGCCGGGCCACGCCCACCGCGCGCCAGCTCGGCGAGGTGGGGGTGCGGGCCGACCGGCTGTCCGAAGTGACCTGCGCCGAGTTCCTCGCCGAGATCGAACGCGAGCGCTACGACGTGATCGTCCTCGCGCTCGTCGGCGGGGCCGTCCAGGCCGTCCTGCACGGGGCCCGTGCCCTGTGGCCCGCCCCGGCCCGGCGCCCCGTGCTCGTCACCGGCTACGTGGGCGTCGTGTACGAGAAGCTCGCCGACGGGCTGCTGCTGCGCCACGGCGCCGACCTCGTCCTCGCCAACTCCCGCCACGACGCGGAGCGCTTCCGCGCCGTGTACGAGGGGGTCGGCGCGGACGCCGCCGCCGTCACCGAGACCGCGCTGCCCTTCCTGGGCGGGGCGCCGTACGAGCCGGCCGGGAGCCGGGCCCACACGGTGGTCTTCGCCGTCCAGCCCTCCGTGCCCGACAGCCGCGCCGACCGCGCCTACCTGCTGGAACGGGCCGCCGGACACGCCCGGCTGCACCCCGACCGGGACGTGCTGATCAAGCTGCGCAGCAAGCCCGGGGAGCACACCACGCACCTGGAGGAGCAGCCGTACCAGCGGCTCGCGGAGCGGCTCCCCGGCGGACTGCCCGCCAACTGCCGCCTGGTGTACGGGAACATGGGCGAGGTCCTGGACGGCGCCGATCTGCTCGTCACCGTCTCCTCCACGGCCGCCCTGGAATCCCTGCACCGGTCCATCCCGACGGCGATCCTCACCGACCTCGGCATCCGCGAGGCCCTCGGCAACCACCACTTCCTCGGCTCCGGCTGCCTGGCCTCCTGGGACCAGATCGACTCCGGTCTCCTCCCGGCCGGGGATCCGGTCTGGCTGGCGGCGCAAGGCGTCCTGCCCGCGCCGGGTGTCGTGCCCGCGCCGGGCGCGGACGCCGGGACGGGTACGGGCGCAGGGAAGGGCGCGGACCCCGCGCCGGGCACGGACGCCTACGCCGTCGCCCGGGCCAAGGTCGCCGGACTGCTCGCCGCGGCCCGGCTGCCCTCGCCCGCCCCGTACTACACGCGCACCACCGCCCCCGGATACCTCCCCGGAATCCTCGCCCGCCACCACCTCGCGCCCGACGGCACCCCGCTGCCCGGCGCGGTGCGCCCGGCCGCGGGGGAGTCCCGGCTGCGCCGCAGGCTCCGCGCCCACCTGCGCGAGGCCGCCCGCGGGGCCTACCGGCACGGAGTGCAGCGCGTGGCCCCGGTGATCCGCAGGCTGGGGGAGCTGTGAGGGTCCTCGCCGTCATCCCGGCCCGCGGCGGCTCCAAGGGAGTCCCGGGCAAGAACCTCGCCGAGGTCGCCGGCACCCCGCTCGTCGCCCGCGCCGTCCTGGCCTGCCGCGCCGCGCCGACCGTCACCGACGTGGTGGTCTCCACCGACTCCGAGGCGATCGCCGCCGCCGCCCGCGCCGCCGGAGCCGACGTCATCGCCCGCCCCACCGGGATCTCCGGCGACACCGCGAGCAGCGAGGCCGCCGTCCTGCACGCGCTCGCCGCCTTCGAGGAACTGCACTCCCTCGCCGTGGACGTGGTCCTCCTCGTCCAGTGCACCAGCCCCTTCCTCGCCACCTCCGACGTCGAGTCGGTCGCCGTGGCCGTCGCCTCCGGGGCGGCCGACTCGGCCCTGACCGTGGCCCCCTTCCACGGGTTCCTCTGGCGGGAGGGGGCCGACGGCTCCGCGGCCGGCGTCAACCACGACGCGGCCTGCCGCCCCCGGCGCCAGGACCGGCCGCAGGACCTGCTGGAGACGGGCGCCGCCTACGCCATGGACGCCGCGGGTTTCCGCACCGCCCGGCACCGGTTCTTCGGCCGCACCCTCCCCGTCGCCACCGACCCCGCGCGGGTCCTGGAGATCGACGACCCGCACGACCTGGCCCGCGCCCGACTGCTCGCACCCCTGCTCGACCCGCGCCCCGGAGCACACCCCGCACCGCCCGCCCCGGACCGCGACGCGCACCCCGACCCGCAGCCCACACCCCGTACACCCCCGCACCGAAGGACGCCTCCTGCCATGACGACCATCCCCGACTCCCGCCTGCGTACCTTCGGCTCCCGCACCGCGGGCCCCGGCCGCCCCGTCTACGTCGTCGGTGAGATCGGCATCAACCACAACGGCGACCTCGGCAACGCCTTCGCCCTCATCGACGCCGCCGCCGAAGCCGGCTGCGACGCCGTGAAGTTCCAGAAGCGCACCCCGGAGATCTGCACCCCGCGCGACCAGTGGGACATCGAACGCGACACCCCCTGGGGCCGGATGACCTACATCGACTACCGCCACAAGGTCGAGTTCGGCGAGGACGAGTACCGCGCCATCGACGACCACTGCGCCAAGCGCGGCATCGACTGGTTCGCCTCCCCGTGGGACACCGAGGCCGTCGCCTTCCTGGAGAAGTTCGACGTCCCCGCCCACAAGGTGGCCTCCGCCTCCCTCACCGACGACGAGCTGCTGCGCGCCCTGCGCGCCACCGGCCGCACCGTCGTCCTGTCCACCGGCATGTCCACCCCGCAGCAGATCCGCCACGCGGTGGAGGTGCTCGGCAGCGCCAACATCCTCCTGTGCCACGCGACTTCGACGTACCCGGCCAAGGCCGAAGAGCTCAACCTGCGGGTGATCAACACCCTCCGGGAGGAGTACCCGAACGTCCCGATCGGCTACTCCGGCCACGAGACGGGCCTGCAGACCACCCTCGCCGCCGTCGCCCTCGGTGCCACCTTCGTCGAGCGCCACATCACCCTCGACCGCGCGATGTGGGGCTCCGACCAGGCCGCCTCCGTCGAGCCCGGCGGCCTCACCCGTCTGGTCCGCGACATCCGCACCATCGAGACCGCCCTCGGCGACGGCGTCAAGCGCGTCTACGAGTCCGAGCTCGGCCCCATGAAGAAGCTCCGCCGCGTCCGGGGCGAGCTCGCAGCCGTCTGACCTCCCGCCCGGCGCGTACGCGTGCCGTCCCCCGACAAGGAGCACGTGGTGACCCCCTCCAGCCCCTCCGCCTCCACCCTGGCGTTCGTCGAGAGTCCGGTCCAGCTCCTGAACGTGCTGGAGTGGGCGTACGCACGCCCCGGAGCGCAGCCGCAGCTGGACGGCGTCCCGCGCCAGCGGGGGCGCCGCGCCGGCGGCGGGGACCTGCCCGGCCCCGCCCCCCGGCCGGCGGACGACGCCTCGCCCCTGCGGATCGTCGTCCTGCCGCCCACCGACCCGATGTCCCGCGGCCAGCTGCGCCGGGTGGCCGCGCTGGCGCGGGACGAGGGGCACGAGGTCCGGTGGCAGGAGGCGCGCGGCAGCCGGTTCGCGCCGCTGAAGGCGCTCGCCGCGCTGGCGCACGACGTGCGCGCCGCGCGTACGGTCGTCGTCGGCGACCCCTTCTCGCGCTACGTCCAGCTGCTGCTCACCCTCGTGCGCGCCGAGGAGCTCGTGGTGGTCGACGACGGCACCGCCACCATGGAGTTCATGTCCCAGACCGCCCGCGGCGAACGCCTCGTACGGTGGCACCGGGTCGGTGGCGGCGGACTGCCCGGCCGGGTCCGCGAGCTGGCGTACGGACCCGTCTCGGCGACCGCGCGCCGCCGCTTCACCCCGGCCGCGCACCGCGGCCACCGCGTCGAGGTGTTCAGCTCGATGCCCGTCACCGCCCACGGCGGGATGACGCTGCGGGTCAACGACTTCGCCTGGACCCGCGCCCGGTTCGGCCCGCCCCGGCTGACCAAGGGCACCGACCTGGTCGGCACCTCGCTCGTGGAGACCGGGGTGGTGGACCCGGACCGCTATCTCGACGCGGTGCGCGCCCTGACCCTGGAGCACGGAGCCACCCGCTACTTCGCCCACCGCCGCGAGTCCCCGGAGAAGCTGCGCGCCCTGAGCCGGGCGACGGGGCTGGAGATCGTGCGCCCGGACCTGCCGCTGGAGCTGATCGCCCGGCGCGGTCCGGTCGGCCGGACGATCGTCAGCTTTCCGTCCACCGTCGTCCACACGCTGCCGTACGCCCTGACCGGTACCGGTGTCACGGTCGCCGTATGCGATGTGGACCCCGCCTGGCTCACCGGGTCCGCCTCCCCGCGCGCCCGCAGCTTCCTCGCGGGGGTCATTGACACCGCCCGTGATGTGCGCAGACTGCCTGCCCAGGCGGCTCCTACGGCCGGATGAGCGCGCGAGTTTACCCCCGGGTGCATCCGGTCATGCGTCCAGAGGCCGGGTTTCTTTCCCCTAACGGCATGAACTTTTCGTGATCCCCGGCCAGTTGACCCGTCCGTGCGCCTACCCTTCAACGGGTGAACCAGTTGATGTCCCGCGAGTCCCAGACCGCCCAGCCCGCCGCGTCCGACCGGCCCGAGCTGCCCGGCAAGCTTCCGGACCACCTGCGTACCGAACTGATCGCCTTCCGCCGGGACTTGCACATGCACCCGGAGCTCGGACACCAGGAATTCCGGACCACCGCGGCGATCAAGGCCCGGTTGGAGAAAGCCGGCCTGCGACCACGGGTGCTGAAGTCCGGCACGGGCCTGATCTGTGACGTGGGCACCTGGGACGGGGGCCGGCCGATGCTGGCCCTGCGCGCGGACATCGACGCCCTGCCCATCCCGGATGCCAAGACGCACGTCCCGTACCGCTCGACCTTCGCCGACCGCGCCCACGCCTGCGGCCACGACGTGCACACCGCGGTGGTCCTCGGCGCCGGTCTGGTCCTCGCCGAGCTCGACCGGCAGGGGCTGCTGCCCCGCCCCGTGCGGCTGCTCTTCCAGCCCGCCGAGGAGGTGCTCCCCGGCGGGGCCACCGACGCCATCGAGTCCGGGGTCCTGGACGGGGTCGGCCGGATCGTCGCCGTGCACTGCGACCCCCGGGTCGACGCGGGGCGCATCGGGCTGCGGGCCGGCCCCATCACCTCCGCCTGCGACCGGCTGGAGGTCACCCTCTCCGGCTCCGGCGGGCACACCGCGCGGCCGCACCTGACCACCGACCTGGTGACGGCCGCCGCACGGGTGGCCGTCGACGCACCGGCCCTGCTGGCCCGCCGGATGGACGCCCGCTCGGGCATGTCCGTCACCTGGGGCCGGATCGAGGCCGGGCACGCCTGCAACGTCATCCCCATGCACGCCGAGCTCTCGGGGACGGTGCGCTGCCTGGACCTGAACGCCTGGCACGAGGCGCCGGACATGATCCACGCGGCGATCGACGAGATCGCGACCATGCACGGGGCCAAGTTCGAGATCAACCACGTGCGCGGGGTGCCCCCGGTGGTCAACGACCCGGTGATCACCGAGCTGCTGCGTGAGGCGATGGGGGTCCGCTGCGGAGCGGAGTCGGTCGAGGACACCGAGCAGAGCCTGGGCGGGGAGGACTTCTCCTGGTACCTGGAGCACGTTCCGGGCGCGATGGCCCGGCTGGGGGTCCGTACGCCCGGTGACACCGCCAAGCGTGATCTGCACCGGGGCGACTTCGACGTGGACGAGTCCGCGATCGGTGTCGGCGTGGAGTTCTTCACGGCCGCCGCACTGATCGACGGGCATCGCGCGAGGCCCGCCGGCGACCGTTGACCGAAGGGGGCCGGGCCATCATCGCCCGGCCCCCTTCGGTGGATGTGAGCCACGCCTTGCTACCGGTGCGCGGCGCTTGAACGCTGCGTGCAGGAAGGCGCGGGCTCAGTGGCGGATCAGATGCGCCAGTGCTCGTATCCGAGCTTGTAAATGCCCGCGTTCGGGGCCCCGGGGCACGTGGCGGACGACGTCTCCCCGTTCTGCTTGGTGCTGCCCTTGATGACGGCCTGGGTGCCGTGGGAGTCGATACAGGTCACCTTGACGCGGAAGCGGTCGATGAAGGGCCACAGGCCGGTGCATTTGGCGTAACCCGTGTTGCCGGACTGCCATGTCTCGCAGCTAATGGCTTCGGCGCCATTGGTGGCTGCGGATGCGGAGGGTGCGGTAATGAGCGACGTGGCCGCCATTCCGATTCCAATGAGGCTGGCGATCTTAGCCTTGTGCATGTCTTTCTCCCCGATTTTGGTCGTACGAAAGTCTTAGGCGGATTCCTCGACGGCCACGCTCAGGACGCCGACGTTGGGGTCGGAAGAGCAGGTCGCGCTCGAGGTTTCGTTCGTGTGCTTCTTGGGTCCGTAGACGGTGAACGTCTGACCGCGGTAGTTGATGCACGTGAGCTTCACGCGAAACGTGTCCGCCCAGGCCATGCCGCTGCAGTACGCGGAGCCGCCCCAAGGTGCGCGGTTCGTCTTCCACGTGTTGCAGCTTGCGTCCTGCGGCCCCGGCTTTGCGCCGGAGACAGCGGCCGGAGCCGCCGACGTGTGGCTCGCGGCGACAGCCGGCGAGCCGACGCCCACGGACATGATGGTCAGCGCGGCGGCACCGAGCTGAACGATCGACTTCTTTTTCATTTCCCCGCTTCTCTTTTCGCGTTTCGTCGACTCCCAGGAAGCCGATGGTGCAGGCATGAGGAAATGACCACCCGGCAGGTGTCACGCGGGGCGGAAATGATCCTCGGGTAAAGATTTGACCATTGAGATCCCTTGCTTTGGTCATCTGACACGGGGAAGTAGGGAGTGGTCAATCTATTTTTTATAGTGTGGCGCGCATCACGCCATGCGTATGAGTGCGAGATTGAGACAGGTTGGCGAAATTATGCCTATTGGCTGAATCTGTTCATTGCGCATTGAGGCTCGCCGGTTCAATGAAAGGTTGAGCATGGCTGTTTCCTGGGATTTCGAGTTCCGTCCGATGCGGCCTGACGGTGTGCCGAGAGCTCCCGTTGCGACCGGTTTCGAGGCCGCCGGCGCGTGTGCGCCGGCGCGTGCCGGGAGGGATGCTTCGGGCTCCGCGGTTGCCGAGCGGCTGTCGGAGGGAGGGACGGCCGCGGCGCGGCGGTCCGCTTCGGTACACCGTCGACGATCCGCTGTGCAGGTGAGTCCAGCCCCTGGGACGCAAGGGCTGGGCGTGCGAGCGTTACCGATCGGTCACTGTCCGGTTCGCGACGATCCGATAACGACTGATGAACGGGCCTTTAACTGACATCTACGCGCGTTACGATCGCCGCGAAACCAGCGCCAGAAGAGGCGCTTTCGGTCAGTCTCGAAGGGACCCTCCTCTTGCGCCGGGTATCCAAGATCCTCTCCGCGTCCATCGCGACTGCGGCACTCGCCCTCACCGCCACCGCCTGCGGTGAGTCGTCCACCGAGAGCTCCGGCTCCGGCGACGGCAAGGTCAAGGTCGGTATGGCCTACGACGTCGGCGGCCGTGGCGACAACTCCTTCAACGACTCCGCCGCGCGTGGCCTGGACAAGGCCAAGGCGGACCTCGGTGTCGAGACCAAGGAGCTCACCGCCAAGACCGGTGAGACCCCGGCCGACCGCGAGCAGCGTCTCGTCTCCCTCGCCGAGGGCGGCTTCAACCCCGTCATCGGTGTCGGCTTCGCCTACAAGGACGCGCTCGAGAAGGCCGCGGCCAAGTACCCGAAGACCACCTTCGGCCTCATCGACTCCGTCTCCGAGAAGCCGAACGTCTCCTCGATCGTCTTCACCGAGGAGCAGGGCTCCTACCTTGCCGGTGTCGCTGCCGCGCTGAAGTCCAAGGACGGCCAGATCGGCTTCATCGGCGGGGTGGACATCCCTCTGATCAAGAAGTTCGCCGCCGGCTTCCAGCAGGGTGTCAAGGACACCAAGCCGGGCGCCAACGTCCAGATCCAGTACCTGTCCACCGGTACGGACATGTCCGGTTTCGGTGCCCCGGACAAGGGCAAGGCCGCTGCCAAGGGCATGCTCGACAAGGGCATCGACGTCGTCTACTCGGCCGCGGGCGGCTCCGGCGCCGGCGCCATCGAGGCCGTCGCCGCCAAGCCGGGCGCGTGGGCGATCGGTGTCGACTCGGACCAGGCCAAGGACCCGGCCCTGTCCAAGTACGCCGGCTCCATCCTGACCTCGGTCGTCAAGAACGTCGACACCGGTGTCTTCGAGCTCGTCAAGTCCGTCCAGGACGGCAAGCCGATGACCGGCACCCACGCCTACTCGCTCGCCGAGAACGGTGTCTCGCTGACGACCACGGGTGACCACCTCAAGGACATCCAGGCCCAGCTGGACGAGGCCAAGAAGAAGATCATCGACGGTCAGATCAAGGTCGCCACGACCCTCTGACACGGGTCACACTGGGGGCCCGGAACGGCTTCGGCCGACACTCCGGGCCCCTTTCCGTGTAAGCCTGCGGGCAGTTGAACATTTTTGCCAATGCTACGCGCGTAGCATGTCTGGTCGCACGGTAGCTTTCGCCACCAGCGCCCGCGTTCCCGCCCGTTCCTCGCCTCGTCCGAGCCCGTCCCAGCCTCGTCCTCCCACGCTCCCGTCCTTGGAGAGTGCGCCATCAAAGCCTCCAGTCCCAACGCCGTAGAACTCCGCGGCATCACCAAGCGTTTCCCCGGAGTCGTGGCCAACCACGACATCGACATCACCGTGCGCCGCGGCACCGTGCACGCCCTCGTGGGCGAGAACGGCGCGGGCAAGTCGACCCTGATGAAGATCCTCTACGGCATGCAGAAGCCGGACGAGGGGACCATCACGGTCGACGGCGAGCAGGTGGTCTTCAACGACCCCGGCGACGCCATCGACCGCGGCGTCGGCATGGTGCACCAGCACTTCATGCTCGCGGACTACCTCACCGTCCTCGAGAACGTCGTCCTCGGCTCCGAGAAGCTGTACGGCATCGGCGACAAGGCCCGCGCCAAGATCAAGGAGATCTCGGACGCGTACGGACTGGGCGTCCGCCCGGACGTCCTCGTCGAGGACCTCGGTGTGGCCGACAGGCAGCGTGTGGAGATCCTCAAGGTCCTGTTCCGCGGAGCCCGGACGCTGATCCTCGACGAGCCCACCGCCGTCCTGGTCCCGCAGGAGGTCGACGCACTCTTCGACAACCTCCGCGAGCTCAAGGCCGAGGGCCTCACCGTCATCTTCATCTCGCACAAGCTGGGTGAGGTCCTGTCGGTCGCCGACGACATCACCGTCATCCGGCGCGGCACGACCGTCGGTACGGCGGACCCGGCGCACATCACGACCAAGCAGCTCGCCGAGCTGATGGTCGGCGCCGAGCTGCCCTCCCCGGAGACCCGGGAGTCGACGGTGACGGACGTCCCGATGCTCACGGTCGACGGTCTGTCGCTGAGCGCGGTCGACTCCGACAGCGTGGTCCGCGCGGTCCTTGACGGCATCACCTTCACCATCCACAAGGGCGAGGTCCTGGGCATCGCCGGCGTGGAGGGCAACGGCCAGTCCGAGCTCGTGGACGCGGTCATGGGGATGCGCCACCCGGACACCGGCGTCGTCACCCTCGACGGCAAGGACATCTCCACCGCGCCGACCCGCAAGCGTCGCGAGGACGGCATCGGCTGCATCCCCGAGGACCGTCACCGGCACGGTCTGCTCCTGGAGGCCCCCCTCTGGGAGAACCGCATCCTCGGCCACGTCACCGAGAAGCCGAACTCCCGGGGCCCGATCCTCGACCTGAAGGCCGCCCGCAAGGACACCGAGCGGATCGTGCGCGAGTACGACGTCCGCACGCCCGGCATCGAGGTCACCGCGGCCTCGCTCTCCGGCGGCAACCAGCAGAAGCTGATCGTCGGCCGGGAGATGAGCCACAACCCCAAGCTGCTGATCGCCGCGCACCCCACCCGGGGCGTGGACGTCGGCGCGCAGGCGCAGATCTGGGACCAGATCCGCGAGGCGCGCCGCGAAGGCCTGGCGGTGCTGCTGATCTCCGCAGACCTGGACGAGCTGATCGGCCTCTCCGACACCCTGCGCGTGATGTACCGCGGCCGACTGGTCGCGGACGCCGACCCGGCCACCATCACCCCGGAGGAGCTCGGCTCGGCCATGACCGGCGCCGCCGCCGGACACCTTGAGCACGAAGAGAGCCCTGAGGGCACCGACGGCCCGGAGGACGAGGCCCGATGAAGAAGATCGACAAGGAGCGGCTGCTCCTGGGTATCGCGGCGCCGCTCCTCGCGGTCGTCGCCGCCTTCCTGATCACCGCCCTGGTCCTGGCCGCGACCGGCAAGGAGCCGTTCAGCGCCTTCGGGATCATGTTCGAGTACGGCGTGAAGTCGGACAGCCAGGTCTACATCATCAACAAGGCGACGACGTACTACCTGGCGGGTATCGCGGTAGCCGTCGGCTTCCGCATGAACCTGTTCAACATCGGTGTCGACGGCCAGTACCGCCTCGCCGCCTTCCTCGCCGCCGCCGTGGGCGGAGCGCTGACCCTGCCGGGCATCGTGCAGATCCCGCTGATCATCCTCACCGCGATGATCGTCGGCGCCATGTGGGCCGGCATCGCCGGTGTCCTCAAGGTCACCCGGGGCGTCAGCGAGGTCGTCTCCACGATCATGCTGAACATGATCGCGACCGCGATCATCGGCTACCTCCTCCAGCCTGGCCGCCTCGGCCACCTGGACGAGGCCGGCACCAAGGTCGCCACGACCCCGCTGTCGGACTCCTCGCACTTCTTCGAGATCCCCACCACGCCGACCCCGATCTACGGCTTCGTCGTGGTCGCAGTGATCGCGGGTGCCGCGTACTGGTTCACGCTGGCCCGCACCCGCTTCGGCTTCGACCTGCGCACCGTCGGCCAGTCCGACACGGCCGCCGCCGCCAGCGGTGTCAACGTCAAGAAGATGGTCATCACCGCCATGCTGATCTCCGGCGCCATGGCCGGTCTGATCGGCATGCCGACGCTGCTCAACGACTCGTACGAGTTCGGCGGCGACTTCCCCGTCGGCATCGGCTTCACCGGTATCGCCATCGCCCTGCTCGGCCGCAACCACCCGATCGGCATCGGGCTCGCCGCGATCCTCTGGGCCTTCCTGGAGCGCGGCGGTCAGAAGCTGGAGTTTCAGGACTACGACCGGGAGATCGTCGGCGTCATGCAGGGCGTCATCGTCCTCTGTGTCGTCATCGCCTACGAACTCGTGCGCCGCTACGGCCTCAAGCGCCAGCAGCGACAGGTCGGCGAGAAGCTCGCCGCCCAGGCCCGTTCCAACGACCAGACGGAGGTGTCGGCGTGACCGCCACGGCGACTTCCACCCCGCCGCCCGCCGCCCCCAAGGCGGCCGGTGGCAAGGGCGGCCGCACCCGGCTCTCCCTCCCGGTGATCCTGCTGATCATCGCGGGCGCGCTCGTCGCGCTCTCCGCCGTGCGCGCCATCACGGGAGCGCAGGACCTGACCTCGGCGGGCCAGGTCAGCGCGGCTCTCTCGCTGGCCGTCCCGATCGGCATGGCCGGTCTCGGCGGTCTGTGGGCCGAGCGCGCGGGTGTGGTCAACATCGGCCTTGAGGGCATGATGATCCTCGGCACCTTCTTCGGTGCCTGGGCCGGCTGGCAGACCAGCCCCTGGCTCGGCGTCCTCGTCGGCATCCTGGGCGGCATGTTCGGTGGCCTGCTGCACGCGGTCGCCACCGTCACCTTCGGCGTCGACCACATCATCTCCGGTATCGCGATCAACATCCTGGCCGTCGGTTTCACCACCTACTTCGCCAAGCTGTGGTTCAACACCGGTGCGGCCGCGGCCGCGGGCGGCAGCCCCAAGCAGTCGCCGCCGGCCGACAGCATCACCTCGATCACCGTGCCGGGTCTGTCCGACTGGCTGGCCGACATCGAGGGGCACCACTGGTTCGTCGTCTCGGACGTCGCGGGCATCCTCGGCGGCCTGGTCACCAACCTCTCGCTGCTGACGATCGTCGCCGTGGCACTCGTCATCGGCACGTTCTTCGTGCTGTGGAAGACGGCGTTCGGTCTGCGGCTGCGCTCCTGCGGTGAGAACCCGATCGCGGCCGAGTCGCTGGGCGTCAACGTCTACAAGTACAAGTACATCGCGGTGATCGTCTCCGGCGGTCTGGCCGGTCTCGGCGGCGCCTACCTGTCGCTGGTCACCTCGCACATCTACAACGAGGGCCAGACCGGTGGCCGTGGTTACATCGGCCTCGCGGCGATGATCTTCGGTAACTGGCGGCCGGGCGGTCTCGCGATGGGCGCCGGCCTGTTCGGCTTCGCCGACGCCCTGCAGCTGCGCAGCGGCGGCCAGTCCGTGCACGCGCTGCTCCTGCTGCTGTTCGCGGTCCTCGTCGCGATCGCGGCCTGGAAGGCGTACAAGAAGCGCTGGATCACCTCCTCGATCGCCATCGTCATCGGCGTCGGCGTGTTCATCTGGTACCTCGGCACGGAAAGCGTCCCGGTCGAGTTCGTCAGCGCCACCCCGTACATCGTGACCCTGCTGGTGCTGTCGCTCTCCGCGCAGCGGCTGCGGATGCCCAAGGCCGACGGCATGCGCTACCGCAAGGGCGAGGGTAAGTGACCTCGGACCCGACGGTGGACTGGGAAGCCCTGCGGACGTCCGCCCGGGAAGCGATGACCCGGGCGTACGCCCCGTACTCGGGCTTCCCGGTCGGGGTTGCCGCCCTGGTGGACGACGGCCGCGTGGTGACCGGCTGCAACGTGGAGAACGCCAGCTACGGGCTGGGCCTGTGCGCCGAGTGCGGGCTGGTCTCCTCCCTCCAGGCCACCGGCGGCGGCCGCCTCACGCACTTCACGTGCGTGGACGGCAAGGGCGAGATCCTCGTCCCGTGCGGCCGCTGCCGCCAGCTGCTCTACGAATTCGGCGGCGACGAGCTGCTGGTGGAGACCCCGGACGGGATTCTCCCGCTGGCGGCGATGCTGCCGCAGGCCTTCGGGCCCGATCACCTGAGATAGCCGTGCCGACGGCCCTCCGCCCCTGCCGGGGCGGAGGGCCGTCGTACTTCCGTTCCTGAACCCCTCATTTCCCCCTCTCTATGCGCGTAGAAGGAAGCACCTCATGGACGTCATCTCCGTCATCCGGACCAAGCGGGACCGCGGTGAACTGAGCCCCGAGCAGATCGACTGGGTCATCGACGCGTACACCCGCGGTGTCGTGGCCGACGAGCAGATGTCGGCGCTGGCGATGGCCATCCTGCTCAACGGCATGAACCGGACCGAGATCGCCCGCTGGACCGCGGCGATGATCGCCTCCGGCGAGCGCATGAACTTCGATTCCCTCTCCCGCCCGACCGCCGACAAGCACTCCACGGGCGGCGTCGGCGACAAGATCACCCTCCCGCTCGCCCCGCTCGTCGCCGCGTGCGGCGCGGCCGTGCCCCAGCTGTCCGGCCGCGGCCTCGGCCACACCGGCGGCACCCTCGACAAGCTGGAGTCCATCCCCGGCTGGCGCGCGCTGCTCTCCAACGAGGAGATGCTGCACGTCCTGGACACCACCGGCGCGGTCATCTGCGCGGCCGGCGACGGCCTGGCCCCGGCGGACAAGAAGCTCTACGCGCTGCGCGACGTCACCGGCACGGTCGAGGCCATCCCGCTGATCGCCTCCTCGATCATGTCGAAGAAGATCGCCGAGGGCACCGGCTCGCTCGTCCTGGACGTCAAGGTCGGCTCCGGCGCCTTCATGAAGAACATCGAGGACGCCCGCGAGCTGGCCCGCACCATGGTCGGCCTCGGCACCGACTCGGGCGTCAAGACCGTCGCACTCCTGACGGACATGTCCACCCCGCTCGGCCTGACCGCCGGCAACGCCCTCGAAGTCCGCGAGTCGGTCGAGGTCCTCGCGGGCGGCGGCCCCGCCGACGTCGTCGAGCTGACCATCGCGCTGGCCAAGGAGATGCTGGACGCGGCGGGCATCAAGGACGCCGACCCGGCGAAGGCCCTGGCCGACGGCTCCGCGATGGACCACTGGCGCCGGATGATCGCGGCCCAGGGCGGCGACCCGGACGCGACCCTCCCGGTGGCCCGCGAGCAGCACGTGGTCACCGCCTCCGAGTCGGGCGTCCTGACCCGCCTGGACGCGTACGGGGTCGGCGTCGCCGCCTGGCGCCTGGGCGCCGGCCGCGCGCGCAAGGAGGACCCGGTGCAGGCGGGCGCGGGCGTCGAGCTCCACGCGAAGCCGGGCGACACCGTCACGGCCGGCCAGCCGCTGATGACCCTGCACACGGACACCCCGGAGAAGTTCGACTACGCCCTGGCCTCCCTGGCGGGCACGTACGACATCGCCCCGGCGGGCACGGCCTTCTCCGCCACGCCGATCGTCCTGGACCGCATTGCCTGACCTGTACTCACTCGTGAGGCTGAACGGGACCGGTGGACGCCCACCGGTCCCGTTCGTCATGCTGGGACCGGTGCCAACAGCATGAGGACGCCATAAGCGCACTCACCGTCCAGCGCGAGCCCACGGGTGGCGACGGCTGGGACGACCTCGTCCGCCTCTGGGAGGAGACGGACGGGCCGGAGGGCTGCAAGTCGAACGCTTCGCACGACCGCATCGCCAAGGCCGCCGGGTACGCCCAGGCAGGCATCCCGCTTTACCTGCTCATCGACGCTCACGCGCCTGGCGGCGCGACCATCACCCTCTACGGTGAGCCCGGTAACGCCGTTTACCGGGTCCTCCAGGCCGGCAAGTTCGGCGAGACCTTCCACCTGCCCGCGCCGTTCGACCTCAAGCCGGACACGTCGGTCTTCCCCACCCCCTGAGGCGATCGCCCGGCACCGATGAATTCCGGCGGGCCGGGCGGTCACCCTCTCGTGGAGATCCGACGACTCGTGCTGCCCGGCCCCGGACCGGCCGCCCCGCAGGACACCGCGCTGCTGTGCGCCCGGCTGGCCCGGCTCTACGACGGCGGGGCGGGCGCGGTGGTCTGCGACGCCACCGCGGTGACCGCACCCGGGCTGGCCGACGTCGAGGTGCTGGCGCGGCTGCGGCTGGCCGCCCGGGGGCGGCCGCTGCGGGTGACCGGGGCCGCGCCCGCCCTGCGGGCCCTACTGGACCTCGTAGGCCTCGTCGAGCTGCTCGGGGAGGCCGAACAGCGGGAACCACCGCGCGGTGTCCAGGAAGGCGTTGAGCCCGACGATCTTGCCGTCTGAGATCTCCAGCACCTGGAGCGCCCACGGGGTGTGCCCCGGCCGCCCGTCCTCGCGCGGACGGTACTGGCCGAAGGCGGGCAGGCCGTTCGCCGTCGTCGGGACGAGCCGGGAGCCCTTGCAGCCGAGGCCCTGGTTCAGGTGCCAGGCCGCGATGTCCTCGTGGCCCTGGAGCCACAGGTCGAACGGCGGCATCGAGAGCACCGCGTCCTCGTGGAGGAGGGTGGTGAGCCGCGCGATGTCGTAGGCCTCGAAGGCGGAGAGGTACCGCTCCAGCAGCTTCGCCTGGTCCGCGTCGAGCGGATCCGCCGGGTCGCTGTCGCGCAGCGACTGCCCGGCCAGGGTGGCCCGCGCCCGCTGGAGGGCGCTGTTCACCGAGGCCGTCGTGGTCTCCAGGAGCTGGGCCACCTCGTCGGCCTTCCAGGCCAGCACCTCGCGCAGGATGAGCACCGCCCGCTGCTTCGCCGGCAGGTGCTGGAGCGCCGCGACGAAGGCCAGGCGGACGGATTCCTTCGCCAGCGCCATCTCCGCCGGGTCGGCGGTCTGCGGCAGCACCCGGCCGTCCGGCACCGGCTCCAGCCAGGTGACCTCGGGGCGCTCGTTGAGCACGGCGGAGGCCTGGTGCTGCGGGGCGGTCAGGTCCATCGGGCGGGCCCGCCTGTTCCCGGCGTTCAGCAGGTCCAGGCAGACGTTGGTGGCGATCCGGTACAGCCACGACCGCAGCGAGGCGCGGCCCTCGAACGTGGCGTAGCTGCGCCAGGCGCGGATGTACGTGTCCTGCACCGCGTCCTCGGCGTCGAAGGACGAGCCGAGCATGCGGTAGCAGTAGCCGGTGAGCTCGACGCGGTACCGGTCCATCGCCGTGTCGAGGTCCACATCGGTGGCGAGGTCGCTCATGTCCGTTCATCCCCCTGGTCGTTCCGCTCCTTCGGAACCTACCGGAGGGGTCTGACAACGGCAGCCGGAAGCGCTGAGCGCCCATATATGTCGCCATCAAGTATCTTGACGTCAAGATTAATATCCGGCAGGCTTCCGTCATGTATCTCGACATCGAGATACATGACGGCGGACGCGGTCGATACGGGAGACTGGGATGCGGCGCGGCAGGCAGATCCGGACGGCACGGCAGGGGGACGGCGGTCTGCTGGCGCAACTGCGCCGGCCGCCCGGCGGCCGGGATGCGCGGATCATGCTGCTCACCCAGGTGCTGGACCGAGCGGGTACCGGCGTGTGGGCCGCGTCCTCCGTCCTCTACTTCACCTTCGTCGTCGGCCTCGACGCCGGGCGGCTGGGCCTGCTGCTGGGCGCGGCCGGGGTGGCGGGCATCGCCGGATCGCCGCTGGCGGGCCACCTCGCCGACCGCTTCCAGGTGCGCACCCTGCTGATCGGCTGCCACCTCATCCGCCTCGGAGCCCTCTGCGTGCTGCTGGTGGTCACCGACTTCGGCCTGCTGCTGCTCCTGTTCGCCGTCACCCACCTGGGAGACCGGGCGGCCAAGACGCTGGAGATGCTCTTCGCCACCCGGGTCGCGGGCGAGCGCCGCTCCACCTACCAGGCGCTGTCGCGCAGTTCGGCGAACGCCGGATACGCCCTCGGCGCGGGCCTCGCCGCCATCGGCCTCGCCGTCGGCACCCGGGGTGCCTACCAGGTGCTGATCCTGGCCAACGCCCTGTCGTTCCTCGTGGCCGCGGCCCTCGTGTGGCGCACCCGGGAACCGCACGGCTGCGGGCTCGTGGTCGCACGGCCCGAGGCGGAGGAAGGCGCTCCGGTGGCCGGGCCCAGCCCCTGGCGGGACCGCGGCTACCTGCGGTTCGTCCTGCTGGACATCCCGATGAACCTGGACGACTCGATCCTCGGCGTCGGCGTGCCGCTGTGGCTCGTCGGCCACACCGCGGCCCCGCACGCCCTGATCCCGGCCTTCCTGGTCATCAACACCGTGCTCGTCGTCGCCCTGCAGCTACGGGTGTCGGCGCGGGTCCGGGACGCCCGCCAGGCGGCGGGCGCGGTCGGCCTGTACGGGGTGACGACGCTCGCCTGCTGCCTCTTCCTGGCCACCGCCCCCGCGGGCGGGGCCTGGGCCGCCTCGGTGGTCCTGCTCGCCGCGGCCGTGCTGGCCACCGCGGCGGAGCTGATGCGCTCGGTGAGCTCCTGGGAACTGGCGGTCTCCCTCGCACCCCAGGAGGCGCGCGCCTCGTACCTCGGAGTGGCCGGCATGGCCCAGTCCGTCCAGAAGTCCGCGGGCCCGCTGCTGCTCACTGGCGCGGTGATGGCGGCCGGCCCGGCCGGCTGGCTGGCCCTCGGGGCCGGGGTGGCGGGCCTTTCCCTCGTCCAACGCCGCTCCGCCCTGCGGCGGTTGGACCACCTGGGCGCCGCGCCCGCGCCCTCATCCGCGCCCGCGCCGGCCTAGGTGCCGGGCTTGCGCCCGTACACGTAGACGTCCTCGCCCTGTCCCAGCAGGTTCCAGTACGCCTTGGCGTCCGCGGAGCGCATGTTCACGCAGCCGCCCGAACCGGGCGGGTTCCACATGCTCTTGGTGGTCGAGTGGAAGGCGATGCCGCCGTCGAAGAACTGCGCGTACGGCATCGAGACGTTGTAGAGCGTCGACCAGTGGTCGATGTTGCGGTAGTAGATCTTCTTCAGCCCGGTTCGCGTCTCCGTGCCGTCCTTGCCGGTGCGGACCGGGACGGGCCCGTACTTCAGGGTGGCGCCGTCCTGGATCCAGCTGAGCTGCCGCGTCAGGTCGACGCAGGCGATCCGCCCCCGGTTCACCGGGCAGTCACCCGCCTTGTCCGGGGTGCTGCCGGCCGCCCGCTGGGCCAGCATCGTGCTCATCGTCTGCCAGGTCAGCGGCCCGGAGTAGCCCTGGGTCGGGGTGATCCCGTGGCTCGCCTGGAAGGACCGGATCGCCGTGCAGTCGGCCGCCGACTGCTTCCCGTCCACCGGCCGGCCGAGGAACTGCTCGACCTGCCGCTGGTACGGCCCGGTGGTGAGGTTGCAGGAGGCGGCGGCCTGCGCCGCCCCGCCTCCCGTGACCACCACCGGCAGCGCCAGCGCGACCGCCCCGCCCAGCACGGCCGCCCGCACCCCGATCCTCGTACCCATCCGGTCCTCCCCTGCTCGCACAGCATCGTTCTCCGTGTTGAATGCCCGGAAAACAAGCAGGGGTTGCCTACGGCGGGAGCGTAGATTTCGTCAGCGCGCGCCCACGGCCGACGCCGGCATCCGCCGCTCCGCGCGCGCCGCGTGGGTCCCGTACAGGGTGATCGACACGACGCCGAGCACCGCCAGCAGCGCGATGCCGACCGTGGCCGCCCATCCGGCCCCGTGGTAGGCCAGGGCGCCCAGGGTGCCGCCCGCGCTGGAGCCGAGGTAGTACGCCGACTGGTAGAGCGCGGAGGCCTGCGCCCGGCCGGTCTTCGCCGTCCGGCTCACCGCGGCCGAGGCCACCGCGTGCCCCGCGAAGAAGCCCGCGGTGATCAGGACCAGCCCGAGCACGATCACCGCCAGGGAGTCGGACAGCGACAGCAGCAGCCCGAGCGCCGTGGTCGTCACGGCCAGGTACAGCGCGCCGCGCCGTCCGGTGCGGGCCACCAGCTTGCCGGCGGCGGCCGAGGAGACCGTGCCGACCAGGTAGATCAGGAAGATAGACCCGACCACGCCCTGCCCGAGCGAGAACGGCTCGTCCATCAGGCGGTAGCCGATCACGGTGTAGACCGCGCCGAAGACCGTCATGAACAGCGCGCCGATCCCGTACAGGCGCAGCAGCAGCGGATCGCGCAGGTGCCCTGCGACGGTACGGCCCACCGCGCGCGGGTTCAGCGACGCCGGGCGGAAGAACCGCGCCCGGGGCAGCAGCACCAGGAAGGCCACGGCGCACGCCAGCGCCATCAGGGCGACGGCCAGCAGGCCCGCCCGCCAGCCCCACAGCTGCGCGGCCCAGCCGGTGACGAGACGGCCGCTCATACCGCCGATGGAGTTCCCCGCCACGAACAGGCCGATCGCGGCCACCAGGGCCTTCGGCTTGACCTCCTCCGCCAGGTACGCCATCGCGGAGGCCGGGATCCCGGCGATCGCCGCGCCCTGGACGGCGCGCAGCGCCACCAGCCACTCCACGTTCGGCGCGAACGGCACCAGCACGCCGACGCCGACGGCGATCACCATCGAGTACGTCATCATCCGGGTGCGGCCGAACCGCTCGGACAGCGCGCTCAGCGGGAGGACGAACAGTGCGAGCGCGCCGGTGGCCGCGGACACCGTCCAGCTGGCCTGGCCCGCCGTCACTCCGAAGCCGGCGGAGATCGCGGGCAGCAGCGCCTGGGTGGAGTAGAGGAGGGCGAACGTCGCGAGTCCGGCGGCGAAGAGCGCGAGGCTCATCCGGCGGTAGCCGGGGCGGCCGGGGGAGAGGGGCTGCGGTGCGGGGGACGACGGGGTGGAGGCACCCGGGATGACGGGTGCCCCGGTATGAACGGGAGGCATGCTTCGACGGTAGGCCTGTCATTTTCATGCGTCCAATGCACGGAATCGCGATAATCGATCCACTGATGCATCAACCCAGCTCAGAGGCGTGGATGTCGATGAACCGTTACGTAGAAGACATGGCCGTGACAACATTGCTCGCGCCGCGACTGGCCTATTTCGTCGCCGTCGCCCGCCACGAGCACGTCACCCGCGCCGCCCACGAGCTGGGCGTCCCGCAGTCCACCCTGTCCCGCGCCATGGTCCGGCTCGAACAGGACCTGGGCGTCACGCTGTTCGCCCGCAAGGGCCGTACGGTCGCCCTCACCACGGCCGGCCGCACCTTCCTGGCCTCGGCCGAGCAGGCCCTCACGGAGATCGGCCGCGCCGCCGAATCCGTACAGCAGGACGCCGATCCGGCGGCCGGCAAGGTGGCCTTCGGCTTCCTGCACACCCTCGGGTCCGAGACCGTACCCGGTCTCATCCGTGCCTTCCGCGCCGACCACCCGCGCATCCGCTTCTCCCTCGTCCAGAACTACGGCGAGGCCATGCTGGAGAAGCTCCGGGCCGGCGAACTCGACCTGTGCCTGACCTCCCCGCTGCCGGACGCCCCCGGCCTGGTCGCCCGGCGCCTCGACGAGCAGCGGCTGCGGCTGGTGGTCCCGGACGACCACCGGCTCGCGACCCGCAAGCGCATCCGCCTCGCCGAGGCCGCCGAGGAAACCTTCGTCACCCTGGAGCCCGGCTACGGCATGCGCCGCATCACCGACGACCTGTGCGCGGAGGCCGGGTTCACCCCGAAGATCGCCTTCGAGGGCGAGGAGGCCGAGACCCTGCGCGGCCTGGTCGCCGCCGGCCTCGGCGTGGCCCTCCTGCCGCCCCCGGCCGTGGCCCGCCCCGGCGTGGTCGAGCTGACGGTCACCGCCCCGCGGGCCGTCCGCGAGATCGGCCTCGCCTGGCTCGACGGCCACCCCGACACCCCGCCGGTGGCGGAGTTCAAGCGCTTCCTGCTCTCCCGCCGCGGCCGCCTGATCCCCGAACTGGAACCCCTGCCCTAGCCGGGCCACCCCCGCCCCGGCCGATTCCGCCCGGCCCGGCCAATTCCGCCCGGCCCCGGGCCAATCCCGTGTGGTCCGGCCGATTCCGCCCCGCCCGGGCCACATCCGGCTTCGCCGAGCCGACTTCAGCCTCGCCGGCGTTCGAGGCGCGGGTCCGGGCAGAGCCCGGTGCCCGGCGGAGCCGGGTTTCCCGGGGCTCCGCCCCAGACCCCGCGCCTCAAACGCCAGCGAGGCTGGGATGTGCCCCGGCGAGGCTGGGATGTGCCCAGGCGGGGCTGGATGTGCCCTGGCGGGGCTGGAATTGGCCCGGGTGGGGCTGGAGGCCCGTGAGGCAGGGGGCCCGGCCCGGGCGCTAAGGCACGGGCGGCCGGGACGGGGCCGGGGACAGCAAGTAGCCCGCCTGGAAACGGGACTTGGCGCCCACCGCGCGCATGATCTCGGCGATGTGGCGCTGACAGGTCCGCTCCGACATACCCAGCCGGCGCGCGATCACCTTGTCCTCCAGCCCCTCCGACAGCAGCCGGACGATCGTCTGCCGCAGCTCGTCCGAGAGCGACCGGGCCGCCTCCGGGCTCACCGACGTGGGGAAGGGCTCCGCGCCCACCCAGGAGCGCTCGAAGGCCGCCGTCATGAAGTGCACGACACTCGGCTCCCGCACCACCAGCGCCGCCCCGCTGCGGTCCGGCACCGCCATCAGGCCCGTGTGGTCGTCGAAGATCAGCATCCGCATCAGCCCGTCGCCCAGGGTCCGTACCTGGGCGCCCAGTGCCGTCACCCGCTCGACGTACGCCGCCGTGGGCCGTGAGTAGCGTGCCGTGTGCTGGTAGATCGTGCGCATCCGGACCCCGCGCGTCAGCAGCGACTCGTCCCGACCGATCGACTCCTCCAGCGTCTCCAGCGGGCGGCCCCCGCCCGGCTGCGAGGTCAGCAGCTCCCGCTCGCACGCCGCGACCAGCTCCGTGATCAGCCCCCGCACCGCCCCGAGGTCCGTGACCAGCTCCAGCCGGCCCGATCCGCCGAGGTCCCGGTGCGCGGTGCCCGCCTCGTACGCCGGCACCAGCGCCTCCAGCCGCCCGCGCAGCCGGTCCATCTCGTCGTGGGTCTCCCGTACGAGCAGGGCCAGCGGGGCCAGGGCCCGGGCCGCCGCGGCCCGGGGGGCCACCGCGCTCCAGCGGTCCGGGTCGTCGCCCGGGGCCCGCTGCAGCAGGTGCGCGGCGGCCAGCTCGGTGATCGCGGCCGCCGCGCGTACGCCCAGGGCCCCGGTGGCCTCGCACAGGTCGAAGGCGTGCCGCTCGACGGCGTACGCGTACAGGCGCCGGGCGGCGGGGCTCAGCTCCCCGGCCGCTCCGGCCGGCCCGGATTCCTCGGCAGGCATATGCGTATGCGTCCCGAGTTATGCCCCTTTATAAACCCCTCGTGTTCCCGCAAGGCGGCAAGACGACGCCTGGACGGCCGCCATCGGCATATGCCGAAGCGGCACAGTGGCAGCACGGCGTGAGGGGGAAGCGCGGTATGCGGCAGCGGACACCCAGGCGAGGACGGGGGCCCGTGTCCTGCTGAGCCCGCGGCCCGCCGTGGTGGTCGCGCCAGATCCATCGGTGCCATCCGACCGTGAGGGGGCGGAGCGGCGGGTACGGACGGACTGGCGCGACCCCGAAACGTGGCCCCGAAGCCGTCAGTCGGCGGCCGGCTTCGCGTAGTCGGCGTAGCCGGTCCAGTCCAGCACGACGCAGGGATCGTCACCCAGAACCCAGGCGTCGTGCCCGGGCGTGATGTGGATGAAGTCGCCCGGGCCGATCTCGGCGCTTTCCCCTTCGTCCATGACGATCTTCATGCGGCCGCTCACCACGTACCCCGTGTGGTGGGCCTGGCAGCTCTCCGTGCCCACGATCGGCTTGATGTGCAGGGACCAGCGCCAGCCCGGCTCGAAGACGGCGCGTCCCACACCCCCGCTCGCGGTGTCGATCAGGTCCAAGTGGCCCGTACCGGCCGCGAACGGTCGCGTTTCGTCCGGCTTGTCGAAGTTCTTGTTCACCAGTTCGCCCATGGCCGGTCAGCCTCCGGGAGAGAAGCAAGCACCCCGAGTCCACTCCTCACGGTACGCGCCAGGCCCGTGGATCACCGCCTCAGCGACCTCCCGAAGCCCGAGGCCAGCGGCATCCGCAGGCCCAGCGGCGGGGGCGCGGCCAGGGCGTCGGTCACCGGCCGCGAGTACCGCCCCGAGGAGACCGCGCCCAGGATGAAGTCCACGGCCAGCGCCACCACTTCCGGCTGGTGCTCGCGCAGCCCGTGCCCGTCCGAATGCACCTCGAAGCGGCAGGTCGAACGATTCGCCTTCTTCGCGCGCGCCGCCAGCCGGAAGGAGGCCTCCGGGTCGCTGCGCGCGTCGTTGGTGCCGTGCACGATCAGCACCTGCCGTCCCGACAGCTGTTTCACCGGTTCAGGGGAGTCGGCCCGGGCCGCCGCCTCTAAGCAAGGGGCGATCACCACGACCGAGTTGACGGCCGCGTGCCCCGCCGCCCGCAGCGCGGCCAGGCCTCCCGCGTCATAGCCGGCCAGGCACACCGGCACGTCCCCGTACCGCCGCACCACCTCGTCCGCGGCCCACCCCGCCTGCTCCTCCCGGGCGGAGTCCCCGCCGTGGATGACCATGTGCGTGACCAGCCCCTCCGCCCCGCCCGCCCGGGCCAGCGCCCGCGCGAGCGGACGCAGGGGACCCGGCGAGAATCTGGAGGCCCCCGGAAGCAGGAGCACCACCCCGTGGACCGCACTTTCCGTCGAACCCGAGCCGGTTCTCGCGCCGGCCGCCCGCCCCAGGCGGGCCCCGCGCGCCGGCGGCGCATGCTGTGCCATGGCGGAACAGTCTCAGACCTTCAGGTGTACGCCATCCGTCCGCGCGGTCTCTGTTACATATCGACGCCTGCCGGGGACATTCCGCTCTACGCGCGTAGGAGTAGAGTGCGCAGATGACGAGCGAGACCCCCAACCTGCCGACCCCGGATCAGATCCGTCGTTCCCCGAAGGTGCTGCTGCACGATCACCTCGACGGTGGACTGCGCCCCGGGACCATCATCGAGCTGGCCCGCGAGGTCGGCTACGAGAACCTTCCCGAGACCGACGCCGACAAGCTCGGCATCTGGTTCCGCGAGGCCGCCGACTCCGGCTCCCTGCCTCGCTACCTGGAGACCTTCGCGCACACCTGCGCGGTCATGCAGACGAAGGCCGCCCTCTTCCGGGTCGCCGCCGAGTGCGCCGAGGACCTGGCCGAGGACGGCGTCGTGTACGCCGAGATCCGCTACGCGCCCGAGCAGCACCTGGAAGCCGGCCTTTCCCTCGAAGAGGTCGTCGAGGCCGTGAACGACGGCTTCCGCGAGGGCGAGCGCCGCGCGAAGGCCAACGGCCACCGCATCCGCGTCGGCGCCCTGCTGACCGCGATGCGCCACGCCGCCCGCGCGCTGGAGATCGCCGAGCTGGCGAACCGCTACCGCGACAACGGCGTGGTCGGCTTCGACATCGCCGGCGCCGAGGCGGGGTTCCCTCCCACCCGCCACCTCGACGCCTTCGAGTACCTCAAGCGCGAGAACAACCACTTCACCATCCACGCGGGCGAGGCCTTCGGCCTGCCGTCGATCTGGCAGGCCCTGCAGTGGTGCGGCGCCGACCGCCTCGGTCACGGCGTGAAGATCATCGACGACATCGAGGTCGCCGAGGACGGTTCCGTGACCCTGGGCCGCCTGGCCTCGTACGTCCGGGACAAGCGCATCCCCCTGGAGATGTGCCCGACCTCGAACCTGCAGACCGCCGCGGCCGCCTCGTACGCCGAGCACCCGATCGGTCTGCTGCGGAAGCTGCACTTCAGGCTCACGGTCAACACGGACAACCGCCTGATGAGCGGCACCAGCATGAGCCGCGAGTTCGAGCACCTGGTCGACACCTTCGGCTACACCCTCGACGACATGCAGTGGTTCACCGTCAATGCGATGAAGTCCGCGTTCATTCCTTTCGATGAACGACTGGCCATGATCAATGAAGTGATCAAGCCCGGCTATGCGGAGCTGAAGTCGGAGTGGCTGTTCCAGCAGACCGCTTCCACCAGCCGTTCTGTCTCGGCCTAGGCCATGGCATGACATAGCGGAAGCGCCCGGGAGGGATAATTCCCGGGCGCTTTCTCGTATTTAAGGATGTTTGCGGACGGGGGTTTGAAGTGACTAGTTTGCGGAGCCGCTCAATTCCCCGTCGCAAGGACAACTTTTCATGAAGAAGTCAGCTGCCAAGACCCTCGGTACCGCCGTTCTCGGTGCCGCCTTCGCCGCGGTCGCCGCCGGTACCGCCTCCGCCGCCGTCCCGGCGGTCGGCCTCACCGACGCGCTGGGCTCTGCCGCGGGCGCGCTCCAGGGCGTCACCAGCCAGCAGCAGGTGGGCGGCGGGGCCCAGCAGTCGAGCGACCCCACCACCCAGATCACCGGAGCCCTGACCCCGCTCACCGGTGCCCTGAACGGCCTCGGCGGCTGACGCTGCCCCTGCCGTGGATTCGTACGCGTGTGCGGTGGGTGCATGCTCCTCGATCGGGCATGTGTCCCGCCGCGCCGTGTGCCACGATCGCCACCAACTGCCCGCCGACGTCTTGGGTACGAGGTTCTCGGTCATGCGCATGAAGGCACGAGCGACGATGGTCGCGCTGGTCCCCACCCTGCTGTTCGCGGCGGTGGGGTGCAGCACTACGAACACCCCCACGACGGGCAAGGCCCCCGATCCCAAGGGCTCCGCGGGCAGCGCCGCCGCCGCGCCCGGAGCCCCGGCGCCGTCCGCCGCGGCGGCGGCGGGATCGGCCGCGCCGAAGACCGGTGGCAGCAGGCTTGAGCGGTCCGCGCTGGCACAGGGAGACCTGCCCGGCTACCAGGTCTCCGCCCAGGGCAAGAATCCCAACGCCCCGGACGGCCAGCCGCAGGCCGACAAGAAGGCCTGCCAGCCGCTGGCCGACGTCATGGGCGACAAGCCGGACCCGTCCGCGCGCGAGACCATCAGCCGCGGCGTCGGCTCCCAGAAGCAGGTCGGGCTGGCCGTCTCCGCCTCCGTCAGCTCCTACGCCGAGAGCGACGCCAAGGCGCTGATCGCCCGGCTGAAGGCCGCCGTCGCCGCCTGCGGTACGGGCTTCTCGGCCACGGTCGGGAAGCAGACCGGTGCCTACCGCGAGGTGCGCCCCGCCGACTACCGCACGGGCGGCGACGAGAGCGTCAGCTGGACCATGACCGCCGCCGCCCAGGGCGTCTCGGCGCAGGTCCACCTGGTCCTCGTACGCGAGGGCGACACCGTCGTGCGGCTGACGGCCCTCAATGTGGCGACGGCGGCCCAGCAGAAGGCGCAGGTGCCGCAGGAAGTGGCCGACAAGCAGCTGGAGAAGATCCAGAAGGTCCAGCGGGCCGGCTGACGGGCTGATCGGACGGCCCGTCGGCCGCCGGACTACCAGGCGGCCGAAGCGGACTTCTCGTTCGGCAGCAGGACCCAGAGCGCTATGTAGATCAGGAACTGCGGTCCGGGCAGCAGACACGAGACCACGAAAATGGCGCGCATCGCGTTCGTCGAAATTCCGAAACGCCGCGCCAGTCCGGCGCAGACTCCGCCGATCCAGCGGCCGTCACGGGGGCGGACCAGGGCGCTCATGAGATTCTCCTTCGTCGGTATCGCTTTCTGCGATAGCTCAATACTCCCGCTGGACCGCCGACAGAACGTCGGTCCAGGGGCCGAGCCCGACCCTGGAAATCTTCGGGGTATCCCCCTGATAAACGGTGTGTGAGCGCCTCAGCCGGGCCCGCAGCGCCGGTACGACGGCCACGTGCGCGAGCACCACACCGACGGTGTTCAGCAGCACCGAGTCCACGTCCACGACCTGCCCCGGAACCGCGGTCTGCAGCATCTCGATGCACACCGAGACCAGCGCGCCCGCGGCGGCCGTCCGGGCCAGCGAGGACCACGCGGACAGGGCCGACGGCGCGAGCCGTCCGCTGATCAACGGGACCAGCACTCCGAGCGGGGCCAGCAGCGCGAGTCCCTCGCCGATCTGCCGGGCGGCCTCCAGCGGCCCGAGGGCCAGGTCCGCCGCGATCCCTTCCAGCGGGCTCAGATTGGCCGCCGCGGCCCAGGGCACGTCCAGCGGCCGCAGAGTCAGCCAGCCGACCACCACGAAATGGGCGGCGAGCAGGACCCCGGCCAGGAGTCGGAGACGGAGGTGGATCGCGGTGGCGGCGCTTTCGCCGGCCTCATGACGCTGCACACCTGCGAGGACGCATCACCCGGTAGCCCCGGTTCCGGCCCGGAGGGGCGTGTGGCGGGGAGCACCCGACAGGGTCGGCCCCGGTGTCCTGGCCGGTCAGCGCGTGGCGATGAGGACGATCAGAAGGAGTGCGCCGACCAGGGCGGGCGCGATGATCTCGTACGACCAGCGCACGCGCACACTGCCCTGCGCGCCCGGCCGCGCGGCGTTCAGCTCGGCCAGTCCCTGAAGCTCGTCGACGATCCGGTCGGCATTGGCCCGCATCGGTTCGGAGGCGGCGGCGGAGGTACGGGACCGCGCGCCGGGGTCGCCCGAGCTGCCCGGGTCGCGGCGGTCGATCGCGTTGCGGCGGATCTGCTGCCGGCTGGCCTTCTTCCGCTCCCGCAGCGAGACCGGCACGGACCAGAGCTGGTACTTCGATCCCTCGGCCAGCACCTCGGCCGAGTACCCGGCGCGCACCGCGTCCACGGCCGCCCAGGGCAGCTCGATGATCCGGAAGGGGTTCCGCACGCGCATCCGGTCCTCGTTGGCGAAGACGGCCGGGCGGATCGTGAACGCGACGATCAGCGGTACGACGCACAGCGCCACCGCCAGTCCGATCCACGGGGTGTTGCCGGAGCCCCGCACCACGGCGTCGCCGCAGAGCCAGGCGGTCAGCGCGAGCAGCAGTACCCCCGAGACGACGCCCATGGAGGATCGGTAGACCCGGTCTGCGTACACCGGCTCGTCGGTCGGCTGCTGGCTGCTCATGGGGTCGATTCTGCCCCACGCCATCTCAGCCCACGAGATCGGCGTACAGGATGATGTTGTCGGGCCGGTGGCCGTCGGTGAGCTCGCCGCCGCAGGTGATGACGCGCAGCTCGGGGCGGGCGGTGTCCCCGTACACCTTGGCGGTCGGGAACTCCTCCTTCCCGACCTGCTCCAGCTCCCGGACGCGGAAGACGGCGGTGGTGCCGTCCGCCCGGGAGACGGTGATCTCCTCGCCGGTGCGCACGCGCGAGACGTCCTTGAGCACGGCCGGGCCGCGCGCGGTGTCGAAGTGGCCGATCAGCACGGCGGGACCGGTCTGGCCGGGCGTGACGCCCTTGGTGTACCAGCCGATCCTGTCGGCGTCGGCCACCGAGGGCACCTCGACGGTGCCGTCGGCGGCCAGTCCCAGCCCCAGCACCGGGGAGGCGTCCACCCCGGCCGAGGGGATCCGTACGCGCACGGGCGCGGAGGCGGGCATCGCAGCGGCGGTCGCGGACGGGGCCTCGGCCGGAGCGGCGGACGCCGGGGTGACGTGCGGATCCGGCACCGGGCCCGCGGCGGGGGCGCCGCCGCAGCCGGTCAGGGCGGCGAGGGCGAGCGGGGCGAGCAGCGCGGTGGCGCGGAGGGCGGCGCGGGACATGCGGGGCTCCTGAACGGGGACGGGCGGGCCACCACGAGGGTGGCCCGCCCAGTGCTGTGGCCGGGGAGGTCTGCCGGGTTGCGGCGTCCGGTGCATGGGGTTCCCCCAGGCCCGCAGGGCCTGGGGGAAGCACTCGTACTGGACGTACGTGCGCGGTCCGGCAACGCGGCGAGGTGCCGTGCCGGGCGTCGCGACCCGGTGAACCCTGCCGGTCACAGCACCAGGGGGTGTCGTGACGCGGGGGCCGCGCGGGGCGGCCGTTCGTCAGCTGTGGCTGCGGCGACGGCGCAGGACGGTCGAACCGAGCGCGGCGACGACCGCGAGGAGGCCGGCGCCGGCGGCGACGGTGATGCCGTTGTCGGTGTCCTCGGACGCGATCTCGGCGCCTGCGGCGACGGATCCCCGGGGGACGACGGTGGTCTGGCCCGTGGTCTGGGTGGAGACGTTCGTGCCGGTCACCGGCTTCGTGGTGGAGGGCTCGGGCTTCGGGGCCGGGGTCTCCTCCGTGACCGGGTACTCGGGGGTGCAGCCCTTGGGGAGGGCGGGGAAGGCTTCGAAGCCGGAGGGGACGTTCGGGCCGCCCTGGGTCTTCCATTCGAAGACGGGCCCCGCGCCGCTCGGGTTGTTGATGCGGGAGAAGTAGGCCTCGGAGCCCTTGGGGTTGGTCCGGGTCAGGGTCTGGGACCAGGTGGAGCTCGGGTCGGCGCTGTGCATGTAGGCCTTGGGGCCCTTGGGGGACATGGTCAGGTCGGCCAGCAGTCCGGCACCGAGGTCGATCTGCTTGACCTTGGAGACGCACGAGGTGGACTCGTCGTCGTGGACCGGGTACTCGGGGGTGCAGCCCTTGGGGAGGGCGGGGAAGGTCTCGAAGCCGGAGGGGACGTTCGGGCCGCCCTGGGTCTTCCATTCGAAGACGGGCCCCGCGCCGCTCGGGTTGTTGATGCGGGAGAAGTAGGCCTCGGAGCCCTTGGGGCTGGTCCGGGTCAGGGTCTGGGACCAGGTGGAGCTCGGGTCGGCGCTGTGCATGTAGGCCTTGGGGCCCTTGGGGGACATGGTCAGGTCGGCCAGCAGTCCGGCGCCCAGGTCGATCTGCTTGACCTTGGAGACGCAGTCGGCCGGGCCCGTCGCCGCCTGCGGCAGCGGGTAGGACTTGGTCGTGCCGTCCTTGGCCGCGGTGAGGACGTGGCCCTTGCCGCTCTTGACCAGCTTCAGCTCCAGCCCGTTGGCCGAGATGGAGGGCCCGCCCGGGGTCAGCACCCCGAGGGAGCGGGTCGGGAAGGTGTCCGGCTCCCCCGAACCGAGGGCCAGGATCTCGGCCTCCGGGCCGCCGGCGGTGTGCCGCACCACCGCGGCGAACCCGGGTGCGATGTCGATCCGCGTGCCCGTTTCGCGGTCGTTGCCCGAGACGGACGTGGCAGGGCCGGCCTGCGGGGCGGCCGCGTACGCGGTGCCCGCGACCGGGGCGAGGAGGGCACCGGCGAGGACGGCGGTGGCGATGGAGGCACGGAGGGCGGTACGCATAACGACTCCTGGAAGCGCTGTCTTGGGAGGGTGGAGGAGAGTCGCATGCCGCGGTTTTCTCGGTCGGTGAGAGCCGGGTGAGTGTCTGGCGGGCTGCTGAGAACAAAGTTACGGATCTTGTTCGCGCGGACGATCCCGCTCCTGTCATGGGGTTGTAACGGAGAGTGGAGGTGTCGATTCCATAGCGGATCCGGGGGCGGGGGTGACAGGTCGCTACGCGCGTAGATATGCTCATCTGGTGACCATGCCCACCACCCTCACCGCATTCGCTGACGTGACGACGTCCGACAGTGCGCTGCGCCGCTTCCTGCACGGGCTGCCCGGCGTCGACACTGTCGGCCTGGAGGCCCGCGCGGCCTCCCTCGGCACCCGTTCGATCAAGACGACGGCCAAGGCGTACGCCATCGACCTGGCCATCTCGATGATCGACCTGACGACGCTGGAAGGCGCGGACACCCCGGGCAAGGTCCGGGCGCTCTCCGCCAAGGCCGTCAATCCCGATCCGACCGACCGTACGACCCCGATGACGGCCGCCGTCTGTGTCTACCCCGACATGGTGGCCACGGCGAAGGCCGCGCTGAACGGCGCCGACGTCAAGATCGCCTCCGTCGCGACCGCCTTCCCGGCCGGCCGCGCCGCCCTGCCCGTCAAGCTCGCGGACACCCGTGACGCCGTCGCCGCCGGCGCCGACGAGATCGACATGGTCATCGACCGTGGCGCCTTCCTCGCCGGCCGCTACCTGGAGACGTACGAGCTGATCAAGGTCATCAAGGCGGCCTGCGTCCGTGAGGACGGCAGCGCCGCGCGCCTGAAGGTCATCTTCGAGACCGGTGAGCTGTCGACCTACGACAACATCCGCCGCGCCTCCTGGATCGGCATGCTCGCGGGCGCCGACTTCATCAAGACGTCGACCGGCAAGGTCGGGGTCAACGCCACTCCGGCGAACACCCTGCTCATGCTCGAAGCCGTTCGCGACTTCCGCGCGCAGACTGGAATCCAGATCGGCGTGAAGCCGGCCGGCGGCATCCGCACCACCAAGGACGCGATCAAGTTCCTGGTCCTGGTCAACGAGACCGTGGGCGAGGACTGGCTGAGCAACCACTGGTTCCGCTTCGGCGCCTCCAGCCTGCTCAACGACCTGTTGATGCAGCGCCAGAAGCTGAGCACCGGCCGTTACTCCGGTCCCGACTACGTGACGGTGGACTGATCACCATGGCATCTGCATTCGAGTACGCACCGGCTCCCGAGTCCCGCTCGGTCGTCGACATCGCCCCCTCCTACGGGCTCTTCATCGACGGTGAGTTCACCGACGCCGCCGACGGCAAGGTCTTCAAGACCGTCTCGCCGAGCAGCGAGGAGGTCCTCGCCGAGGTCGCCCAGGCGGGCGCCGCCGACGTGGACCGCGCCGTCAAGGCCGCCCGCAAGGCCTTCGCCTCCTGGTCCGCGCTGCCGGGCTCCGAGCGCGCCAAGTACCTCTTCCGCATCGCCCGGATCATCCAGGAGCGCAGCCGCGAGCTCGCCGTCCTGGAGACCCTGGACAACGGCAAGCCGATCAAGGAGACCCGCGACGCGGACCTCCCGCTGGTCGCCGCGCACTTCTTCTACTACGCGGGCTGGGCCGACAAGCTCGACCACGCGGGCTACGGGCCGAACCCGCGCCCGCTCGGCGTGGCCGGCCAGGTCATCCCGTGGAACTTCCCGCTGCTGATGCTGGCCTGGAAGATCGCCCCGGCGCTCGCCACCGGCAACACCGTCGTGCTGAAGCCCGCCGAGACGACCCCCCTCTCCGCGCTGTTCTTCGCGGACATCTGCCGCCAGGCGGGCCTGCCCAAGGGCGTCGTCAACATCCTCACCGGATACGGCGACGCGGGCGCGGCCCTCGTCGAGCACCCGGACGTCAACAAGGTCGCCTTCACCGGCTCGACCGCCGTGGGCAAGAAGATCGCCCGCCACGTCGCCGGCACCGACAAGAAGGTCACCCTGGAGCTGGGCGGCAAGGGCGCCAACATCGTCTTCGACGACGCCCCCATCGACCAGGCCGTCGAGGGCATCGTCAACGGCATCTTCTTCAACCAGGGCCAGGTCTGCTGCGCGGGCTCCCGCCTGCTGGTCCAGGAGTCGATCCACGACGAGCTGCTGGACTCCCTCAAGCGCCGCCTTTCCACGCTGCGCCTGGGCGACCCGCTCGACAAGAACACCGACATCGGCGCGATCAACTCCGCCGAGCAGCTCGCCCGGATCACCGCACTCGCGGAGACCGGCGAGGCCGAGGGCGCCGAGCGCTGGTCCCCGGCGTGCGAGCTGCCGTCCTCCGGCTACTGGTTCGCCCCGACGCTCTTCACGAACGTCACCCAGGCGCACACCGTCGCCCGCGACGAGATCTTCGGCCCGGTGCTGTCCGTGCTGACCTTCCGTACGCCGGACGAGGCCGTCGCCAAGGCCAACAACAGCCAGTACGGCCTGTCCGCCGGCATCTGGACGGAGAAGGGCTCGCGCATCCTCGCGGTCGCGAACCAGCTCCGCGCCGGAGTCGTCTGGGCCAACACGTTCAACAAGTTCGACCCGACCTCGCCCTTCGGCGGCTACAAGGAGTCGGGCTTCGGCCGCGAGGGCGGCCGCCACGGCCTGGAGGGCTACCTCGATGTCTGAGTCTTCGACGCGGCTGAGCGTCTTCAAGACCTACAAGCTGTACGTGGGCGGGAAGTTCCCGCGTTCCGAGAGCGGCCGGGTGTACGAGGTGAGCGACTCCAAGGGCAAGTGGCTGGCCAACGCCCCCCTGTCCTCCCGCAAGGACGCGCGTGACGCCGTCGTCGCGGCCCGCAAGGCCTTCGGCGGCTGGTCCGGCGCGACCGCGTACAACCGCGGCCAGATCCTCTACCGCATCGCCGAGATGCTGGAGGGCCGCCGCGAGCAGTTCGTCCGCGAGGTCGGCGAGGCCGAGGGCCTGTCCAAGTCGAAGGCCGGCGCGGTCGTCGACGCGGCCATCGACCGCTGGGTCTGGTACGCGGGCTGGACCGACAAGATCGGCCAGATCGTGGGCGGGGCCAACCCGGTCGCGGGCCCGTTCTTCAACCTCTCCACCCCGGAGCCGACCGGTGTCGTCACGGTCGTCGCCCCGCAGGACTCGTCCTTCCTGGGCCTGGTCTCGGTGATCGCCCCGGTGATCGCGACGGGCAACACCGCCGTCGTCATCGCCAGCGAGAAGTCCCCGCTGCCGGCCCTCTCCCTGGGCGAGGTGCTCGCCACCTCCGACCTGCCCGGCGGCGTGGTCAACATCCTGTCCGGCAAGGCCGGCGAGATGGGCCCGCACCTGGCGTCCCACCAGGACGTCAACGCGATCGACCTCGCCGGAGCCGATACGGCGCTGGCCAAGGAGCTGGAGATCGCGGCGGCCGACAACCTCAAGCGCGTCCTGCGTCCACAGCCTGTGGACGACTGGAGCGCCGACCCGGGCACGTCGCGCATGACGGCGTTCCTGGAGACGAAGACCGTCTGGCACCCCACCGGCTCGCTGGGCGCGGGCGGCTCGTCCTACTAGTCCTCCCGGGACAGCCCCCGTACGAGACCGGCCCCGGCAGCGTCCCCCGCGCTGCCGGGGCCTTCTCGCGCCCTTCGCCGTGCCTGCTCGCCGTGCCTGCTCGCCGTGCCTACTTCTTCGGGAGCACCGGTCCGAGCAGCGAGGAGGCGGCAGCGGTCGGCAGCTCGCCGACCGAGGGCCCCTGGGTCAGGATGCCGGTGACCACCCCGGTCCCGACGGACGGGAAGTCCGCGACCTGGGTGGCGACGCCGTTGTCCAGCGGGTCCACGCCGGTGTGGGCGAGCGGGTTCACCTTGAGGTTCGCGATCGGGTCGGTGACCCCGGCCAGGGCCGCCGGGACGTCGAGTTCACCGGCCTGCGCGCCGCCCGCGGCCATCGCCAGGGCCGCACCGGCCATCGAGACGGTCAGTCCGGCGCTGCGGAGCCGGTTCGGAAGGGAAGGGGCTGCGTGACGTGCCATGGAGATCCCGCCTGAGGTTGTGGTCGCGTGCGCACGCAGCGTAGTTGAGGTGTGTTCCTGGACACCAACCGGTCACCGGGAGGATCCCCTACCCGGGGGAATGGTTCAGACTGGTGTCCCGTGAGCTCCCCCTCTACTTCGCCGACCCGAGTCGTCCTGCTGACCGGTCCGTCGGGCTCAGGAAAATCCTCGCTGGCCGCCCGCTCAGGGCTGCCCGTGCTGCGCCTCGACGACTTCTACAAGGAGGGCGTCGACCCCACCCTCCCGCTCGTCGACGGCAGTTCCGACATCGACTGGGACTCCCCGCTGTCCTGGGACGCGGACGCGGCGGTCGCCGCGATCGCCGAACTGTGCGCGGCGGGGCGGACCGACGTCCCCGTCTACGACATAGCGACGAGCGCCCGCACGGGCACCGAGAGCCTCGACATCGCCCGCACCCCGCTGTTCATCGCGGAGGGAATCTTCGCCGCCGACGTGGCCGCCCGCTGCCAGGAGCTCGGCCTCCTCGCGGACGCCATCTGCCTGCGGGGGCGCCCCTCGACGACCTTCCGCCGCCGGCTGGCCCGTGACCTGCGGGAGGGTCGCAAGTCGGTGCCGTTCCTGCTGCGCAGGGGCCTGCGGCTGATGCGCGCCGAACGCGGCATCGTGGCCCGCCATGTGGCCCTGGGCGCGCACGCCTGCGCCGGTGACGAGGCTCTCGGCCGCCTGGCGGCCGCCGCGGCGGGCCGCCACCGCACGACGACCCCGGCGTAGGCCGGGCCGTCCTCACCGGCGGGACCAGCGGTCCGTCAGGGTGGTGATGGCGGCCGCGGCCCGGTCGAGGCCGCGGTCGTCGCCGCGGAGCGTCTTGTTCAGCTCGACGTGAAGGAAGCGGGACTGCCGGTCGGCGGCGGTCCGGCCCTGTTCGTTCTCCCGGCCGGCGAGCTTGCAGCGCGCGGAGTAGGCCGTACAGACCTCCAGGCCGTCGCGCCGCAGCGCGGCGGTCAGCCGTTCCGCGTCCGCCAGGGCGCTGTCGCCGGCCCCCGTGGAGACCACCGCGTCGCGCCCGCGGAACGACTCGTCGGCGAACCCGTGCAGCTGGACCCCCGGCAGGTTCCGCCGTGCCAGCTCCTCCACCACGCCGTGGAAGACCGAGTCGTCGCGGTGTGCCACGTCCGCCGCCCCGTCCTCGCCCGCGTCGCGGTGGGCGCCCGCGATCACCAGCACCCCGCCGGGTGCGCCGCGCAGCACCCGTGCCCCGAGGAGTTCGGTACGGCTGTCGGCGACGGGGTGGGGGACCTGGACCGACCAGCGTGCGGGCCGTTCCAGGTCGACGTACACCCGGCCCCAGCCGCGGCTGGTGTGGCCCGATTCACTCACCCCGTCCGCCACCTCGGCGTACCGGCGTCCGCCGGTGCCGTCGGTGACGGTGCGGAGGGTGAAGTCGATCTCGGAGAAGCCGGTCCGCGCCGCTTCCTGATCGCCGTCGAGCAGGTGGGCGAACGCCCGGGTGAACGCCAGTCGTTCCTGGTCCGTGGGGGTGCGGTAGCCCCCGCGTTCGCTGAAGCCGGCGGTGAAGCCGGCGATCCGCTGCTCCAGGCCGGGGTCGGCGGAGCGCTGGGGAGCGGGGCCCGCCGGGCGGTCCGGCGGTGTGCTGTCCGAGCCCGCCGAACGAAGCATCAAAACGGCACAAAGGGTGATGAAAGTGCCGCACAGAACCGCAATCGTTATTCGCCTGGTCAGTGGAGCGCTCATAGTCATACGAAAATAACGGAGTGATGCACTCCGGATCTCGTCCCTCCGCTCTTCGTCCTGGCCCGCCCGCCACCGGGCCCCGCCGACGGACCGGCCCGCGCTGACCGGACGCCCCGAGGCCCTCGCGGCACTCGCCGTGCCCCGTAAGCCCAGATCATCACATTCCCTAGGCCGCACCGGCTCCAGGACAGAACGAAGAGGAGCCCGCGTTGGCCGCGTCGCGATCGAAGCGGCGGCACCGGAACCGCCGTCGGGCCGACATGTCGCTGCTGGGCGGCATCCGTCCGCCCATCGCGGCCCTGTCCGCCCTGCTGCTGGCCCTCGCCGCCCTCACCGCGTTCCAGCTCGGACACGTGGGCAGGGAGACCGTACCGCCTGCCGTTCTCACCTCCCAGCAGTACTTCGCGGAGGACGGCGCCATCGCCCTGCGCGCCTCCCTGGACGAGAGCATCACGGACATCGGCAGGACCGCCTCCCTGTTCAGCTCCGGCGAACCGGTCTCGCCCGACTCCGTGCTCGACAAGCTCGGCAGCGTCTACCAGAAGTGGCGCGGCACGGCCGTGATCGAGATCAAGTCGGGCCGTCTGGAGGCGCAGCGCGGCGAGAACCTCCCGCTGACCGCCCTCGACCTGACCGCGCTCGACGGGGAGTCCGGCCTCGCCCCCCGCATGGTCCGGCTGGAGAACGGCGAGACCCGCCTGCTCACCCTCGCCCTGCTGTCCTGGCCCGACCGCCCCCAGCAGCTCCTGGTCGCCTCCAGCAGCCTGAAGGTCCCGGGCATCAGCCTGGGCAGATCCCGCGCCATCGCCGTCCTCGACTCCTCCGGCCAGGTCCTCGGCAGCGACGGCATCGGCAGTTCCGGGCAGGAGAAGAAGCAGCTCGCGAAGTTCGCGAAGACCGCCGCCCAGAAGGCCGGGCAGCACCCCCTCCAGGCCAAGGAGCCCGGCTCCGGCGGCTTCGCAGGCGTCAGCGGCAGCCTCCTCGGGGACTCCAGGAGCGGTCACCGCTCCGTGGCCGGCTACGCGAAGCTCACCGGTTCGCAGCCCGGCGTGGGCACCGACGCGACCGCCCTCGGCCTCACCGTCCTCTCGTTCGTCGGCGTCGCGGAGGAACGTTCCGCCGCCGTCGACTCCTTCTTCTGGATCGCCGCGTCCGCCGCCCTGCTCGTGCTCGGGGCACTGGCCGTGGCCCTGCTCGTGACCACCGTGCAGCGCCCGCTGCTCCGGCTGTTCCTGGAGAGCCGCCGGATCGGCCGCGGCGACCTGAACCGGCCGGTCACCGTGCCGAAGTACGGCGAGGCCGCCCGCATCGGCGCCGCCCTCGACCGGCTGCGCCGACAGCTCCTCGGCGAGCCCGCAGCGGAAACCGAGGGCCCTCGCCGGGGCCGCCGCGCCCGGATCGGGACCCGCGCCCTCCTCGGGGTGTGCGGGATCCTGCTCCTGGTGTGGTCGGCGCCGCTCCTGCTGACGCTCAACCGCGCGGGCGCCTCCGTCGCCGTCCCCAAGACGATCGTCGACGACCAGCGCGAACGCACCGACACCCTCGCCGACCGGGTACGCCGGGCCCTCAACGAAGGACACGCCGACCTCACCTCCGTCGCCTCCGTCATCAGCGACAAGACCACCCCCGCCGACCTGACGAAGCTGCTGGAGCGCACCCGGAACCAGCACGGGCGCTACGAATCCCTCTACGTCCTGAACGCCGACGGCACCGTCCTGGCCCTTGCCGGCGGCAAGCCCCACCACCCCGCCGGCAAGGGCCCCTCGAAGCAGCCCGTGACCCTGGTCGACAGCGGCAACCGGCCCGTCATCACCGAATACGCCGAGGCAACCGGCCTGGCCGGCGCCGCCGTGGTCGGCGAGCTGCGCATCGACTTCCTCAACGCCCTGCTCAAGCGGCCCGGCCTGGGCGAGGTCCGCGTCGTCGACGCCGAGCACCGGGTGGTCGGCGGCAACAACGGCTACCTGGCCTTCGAGCCGCTGTCGGACGCCAAGCTCGACGCCCTGGTGAGCGCCGCCAACGAGAAGAGCGGCGCGAACGAGACGGCCGAGAAGGGCCCGCGCGCCAAGAGCGCCCTGCTCCGCGACGGCGGCGTCTCCATCGCCGCCGCGGCACCGATGACCGGCGGAGGCGTGGCCCAGCCCCTGAACTGGACCGTCGTCACCTGGCAGCCGGCCAAGGGCCTGGAGATCCCCGCGTACACCGCGCAGAACCGCACCGTCCTGGCCGGACTGCTCGGCCTCACGGGCGCCGTGGCCTGCCTCGGCTGGATCCACATCATCGTGGTGCGGCCGCTGCGCGACCTCGCCCTGCGTGCGGAGGCGCTGGCCGACGGCGACCGCCGCACCGTCGTCTACCCGACCCACCACGACGAGGTCGGCGCCGTCACCCGCAGCCTCGAAGTCATCCGCCTGCAGCTGCTGGAGCAGCGCAAGCGGGACGCCGCCGGCGGCACCACCGGCCGGACGCCCGGCCGTCCCACCCCGGCCGGAAGGAACTGATCCGCCGTGCTCTTCCTCTACTGCGTGCTGCTCTTCTGCTGCCTGGTCATGCTCGTCGCGGGCGTCGTCGAGCAGCGCCGGCACTACGCCAACCTCGCGCAGATACCGAACCGGGTGCTGGTCAACGGCATCCGCGGCAAGAGCTCCATCACCCGGCTGTGCGCGGGCGCCCTGCGCGGCGGCGGGCTGCTGACGGTCGCCAAGACCACCGGCACCGCGGCCCGCTTCATCCACCCGGACGCCACCGAGGAGCCCGTCTACCGGAAGTTCGGCATCGCCAACGTCGTCGAACAGATCGGCATCGTCCGGCGCGCCGCCGCCTACCGGCCGCACGCCCTGGTCATGGAGTGCATGGCGGTCATGCCCGCACTCCAGGAGATCAACCAGTCCAAGCTGATCCAGTCGACCATCGGCGTGCTGTGCAACGTCCGCGAGGACCACGTCGCCGAGATGGGCCCCACCCTCGACGACATCGCCCGCTCCCTGTCACGCTCGATGCCGCACGGCGGAATCTGTGTCACCGCCGAGAAGGAGCGCTTCCACGTGCTCCAGGAGGAGGCCGACGCGAGGAACTGCACGCTCGTCTACGCCGACCCCGACACGGTCAGCGACGACGAGCTGCGCGGCTTCAGCTGGTTCACCTTCAAGGAGAACGTCGCCATCGCGCTCACCGTCGCCGAGCTCCTCGGCGTGGACCGCGAGACCGCCCTCCAGGGGATGTACGACGCCCCGCCGGACCCCGGCGTGCTCTCCGTCGAGCGGTACGTGGCCCCCGGCGACAAGCGGGTGCGCTTCGCCAACGTCTTCGCCGCGAACGACCCCGAGTCGACGCTGATGAACATCAACCAGCTCCTCGACCTCGGCGCCGTCGACCGCCCCCTCAACGTCGTGATCAACTGCCGCCCGGACCGCGTCGAGCGCAACGGCCAGATGGGCGCGATCGTCCCGGACCTGATGCCCGACAAGGTCTTCGTGATCGGGCACCCGGCCAAGAGCGCCATCGACGCGATCCCGGCCGAGTGGCGCGGACGCGCCGTCGACCTCGGCGGCGACCAGCGCGACGGCGAGGAGTTCATGAACGAGCTGCTCGGCCACCTGGGCGAGAGCTCCTCGCTGGTCGCCATCGGCAACATCCACGGCCAGGGCGAGATCCTCCTGGAACACCTGGCGGAACTCCCCGGCTTCGAGGACGAGCCCGACCGGGAGGAGCCCCACGCGGTGGCCCCCGACCGCGAGCCCGCCGTACCGCGGCAGGCCGCCCCCGCCCAGCCGCGCTACGTTCCGCACCTCGACCCGTACGCCGACCTCACCGCCGCCCAGGAAGCCAGGTTCGCGCAGCCCCCCGTGCCGCGGCAGTACGTCCACCCGCCGCAGCAGCACGCTCTGCCCGCCCCCCAGGGCCGACCGCCGTACGAGGCGCAGGGCCCGTACCCGCAGCAGCCGGACGGACCGTGGCACCAGGGCCCTTACCCGCCGCCGCAGCAGCAGCAACCGCACGGGCAGCCCTGGCCGCCCCACCCGTACGAGCCCCACCCGTACGAGCCCGACCCGAACCCGCAGTGGCAGAGCCCAGGAGACCCCCGTTGATCCCCGCAGTCCTCACCCCCGAGATCGCCGCGATCGGCATCGCGCTGGGCCTGCTGTTCTCCCTGCTGTGCTACCTGACGACGAACCTCTCGCCCGGCGGCATGATCACCCCCGGCTGGCTCGCGCTCACCCTCATCGAGGACCTGCAGCGCGCCGCGCTCGTCGTCGGCATCACCGCCCTGACCTACACGCTCACCCTCGTCACCCAGAAGTTCGTCATCCTCTACGGCAAGCGCCTGTTCGCGGCCGTCGTCCTCATCGGAGTGCTCCTCCAGGCCACGGTGGTGATCGTGCTCCAGATGAAGTTCCCCCTGCTGTACGCGAACCAGACCCTCGGCTTCATCGTCCCCGGACTGATCGCCTATCAGCTCGTCCGCCAGCCCAAGGGAGCCACCCTGCTCGCCACCGGCTCCGCGACCCTCATGACGTACGTCGTCCTGACCTCGGGCATCCTGCTCGGCTTCATGCCGCACGCCTGACCGACGCCGGCCCGACCACCCGCACCGTCCGGAGCACACCGATGACCGCCAAGCCCGCCCGCCGCACCCGCCCCGTCCTGCACGCCGCCGTCGTGGGGCTCCTGCTGGCCGGCAGCGCGTACTTCACCTACGAGCTGCGCAAGGAGGAACAGGCCAAGGCCCCCGAGGTCCTGCGCGTCACCGACCAGGTGCAGAAGGGCGGCGCCCAGGAGGGCGCCCAGAAGTGGGAGCGGCTGAAGAACCCGGAGCGCTCGGTCCTCCGCGGCGCCGACGGTGCCGTCCTCGCCACCTTCACGGACGGCGCCCGCACCGCGTCGCTCACCGGCAAGAGCCGTACCTTCACCGAGCCGGCCACCACCAAGACCCGCGTCGTCACCGACAACTGGGTCCGCCTGCTGCCCGAGAGCTGGCGCAGCGGCGCGGAGCGCGAGCAGTGGTTCCAGGACTGGTTCAAGAAGTACCACGGGAGCGAGGAGGACGACCTCTTCGCCATCGCCTTCCAGTACGGGGACCAGGCACCGGTCAAGAAGGACGCGGCCGGCATCCAGTACGCGGGCGACGCGGCCTTCGGACCGCTCAACCCGAAGGGCTCCGAGGGCAACGACCTCCGCCTGGAGCAGTCGGACTTCTACGACTACCTCGGTATCCCGTACACCTTCCGCAACGGCACCACGGAACAGCCGGAGAAGGCCAAGCACCGGGCCCTGGACTGCTCCGGCTTCATCCGCACGGTCTTCGGCTACCGCGGCCGCTTCCCCCTGATGGCCTCCGACACCGGCGGCAACGGACTCCCGCGCACCGCCAACGGAATGGCCCGCTCGAAGGCCGGCGTGGACATCCTGGCCCTCAAGGGCGTCGGCCCGCAGGACCGGCCGGCCTCCGTCGACGTCCTCCAGCCGGGCGACCTGGTGTTCTTCAAGCTCGACGCGCGCACCGGCGACCGTCTGGACCACACCGGCATGTACCTCGGCAACGACACCGACGGGCACAAGATCTTCCTATCGAGCCGTGAAGAGGCCAACGGCCCCACCATCGGTGACAAGGGCGGCGCCTCCCGGCTCGACGGCAACGGCTACTACGCCGCCGCCCTGCGCAGCGCCAAGCGCCTGTGACCCGCCCGTCCGCCCGTCCGCCCGTCCGCGCGGCCGCGGGCGCACCGGACATGTGAAAAGGCGGGATCAGGCGGACCCCCGTCCGCTTGATCCCGCCTTTTCCCCCCGCGGCCCCCGCCCCACCCCCGTAGGACGGGCCCCCTGGCCCGATGGCTTCTGTGTGTGCCGCGTTACGCGACGAGCTCCTCGAAGGACTCCGCCTCGTCACGGCCGAAGCTGAGCGCCTCGTCCTCCCGCAGGCGGCGCAGCGAGCGCCAGATGCTCGACTTCACCGTGCCGACGCTGATGCCGAGGATCTCCGCGATCTCCGGGTCCGTGCGGCCCTCGTAGTAGCGGAGCACCAGCATGGTGCGCTGCGGCTCCGGGATACGGGTCAGGGCCTGCCACAGCACCGCGCGCAGCTCCGTACCGCGCATCGCGTCCGTGTCGGAGGCCGTCTCCGGCAGCTCCTCCGTCGGGTACTCGTTCAGCTTCCGCCGACGCCACGCGCTGATGTGCAGGTTCGTCATCGTGCGGCGCAGGTAGCCGCCGACGGCCGCCTTGTCGCTGATCCGGTCCCAGGCGCGGTACGTGGAGAACAGCGCGCTCTGCAGCAGGTCCTCGGCCTCGTACCGGTCGCCGGTGAGGTGGAAGGCCGTCGCGTACAGGGCGGCACGCCGCTCCTGGACGTACGCGGTGAACTCGGCCTCCGAGGTGGAGGAAGGAGTCTGCTCGGCGGCGGGAACCGCCTGGTACTGGTTTGCGTCAATGGCTACGACGTGGGCCGGCCGGGGACGGGCGACCGCCACCGTACGGACACCCGCCCGGCGGTTCACATCGTGCAGCCGCGTGACAACCGCGCTGGTCGTGGTGCTGTGCAGCGTGTTCATCTCGCGCCCCCCGTCGTGGAGTGTGTCTGCTTCGGTCCGTTGTGCGTTGATAGAAGATTGCCCCGCCGACTTAACCGGGGTGTCCGTCGACTGTCACAGCCGTGTCACAGCGACTTCTGACAGGACCGCGACAGGATCACGTCGCGCGACGGTCGAACTCCCGACTGCCGATGGGACAGAATGAGCCCGTGCCTTTCCTGTTGCTGATCGAGGACGACGACGCCATCCGCACGGCCCTCGAACTCTCCCTGTCTCGCCAGGGCCACCGTGTGGCCACTGCGGCGACGGGCGAGGACGGCCTGAAACTGCTGCGCGAGCAGCGGCCGGATCTGATCGTGCTGGACGTGATGCTGCCCGGGATCGACGGCTTCGAGGTGTGCCGGCGGATCCGCCGCACCGACCAGCTGCCGATCATCCTGCTCACCGCGCGCAGCGATGACATCGACGTGGTCGTCGGCCTGGAGTCCGGGGCCGACGACTACGTGGTCAAGCCCGTCCAGGGCCGGGTCCTCGACGCCCGGATCCGGGCCGTACTGCGCCGCGGCGAGCGCGAGTCGAGCGATTCGGCGAGCTTCGGCTCCCTGGTCATCGACCGGGCCGCCATGACCGTGACGAAGAACGGCGAGGACCTGCAGCTCACCCCGACCGAGCTGCGGCTGCTGCTCGAACTGAGCCGCCGGCCCGGCCAGGCGCTCTCCCGCCAGCAGCTGCTGCGGCTGGTCTGGGAGCACGACTACCTCGGTGACTCGCGGCTCGTCGACGCCTGCGTGCAGCGGCTGCGCGCCAAGGTCGAGGACGTGCCGTCCTCGCCCACCCTGATCCGTACCGTCCGGGGCGTCGGATACCGCCTGGACTCCCCACAGTGATCCGGGCGTTGCTCGCGGGCCGGCGCTGGACCAGCCTGCGGCTGCGGCTCCTCATGGTGTTCTGCCTGGTCGCGCTCACGGCCGCGGTCTCGGCCTCCGGGATCGCCTACTGGCTCAACCGCGAGGCCGTCCTCACCCGCGTCCAGGACGCGGCCCTCGGCGACTTCCGGCAGGAGATGCAGAACCGGGCCGCCGCGCTGCCCGCCGATCCCACCGCCGACGAGCTGCAGCGCACCGCCGAACTGATGGCGGGCAGCAGCCCCGGATACAGCGTGCTGCTGGTGCAGGTGGGCAAGGACAACCGGCAGATCTTCGGCGCGGCGGGGCCCGACTCCTTCGGGCTGGCCAACGTACCGAAGTCCCTGCAGAACGCGGTGAACGACCGGCAGAAGACCACCGCCGCGAACGACTCCGAGTACCACGTGTACTGGCAGCGGACGAAGCCGCGCGGCAATCCGTACCTGGTCGGCGGAACGCGGATCGTGGGCGGCGGGCTCACCGGCTACATGTACAAGTCCCTCGCGCAGGAGCGGGACGACCTGAACGCGCTCGGCTGGTCGCTCACCATCGCCACCGGCCTCGCGCTGCTCGGCTCCGCCCTGCTGGCGCAGGCCGCGGCCCGTACCGTGCTCAAGCCCGTGCAGCGGCTCGGGGACGCGGCGCGGCGGCTCGGCGAGGGCGAGCTCGACCACCGCCTCGACGTGTCGGGCACGGACGAACTCGCCGACCTGTCGCACACCTTCAACAAGACGGCCGAGGCGCTGGAGAAGAAGGTCGCCGACATGAGCGCGCGGGAGGAGTCGAGCCGGCGCTTCGTCGCCGACATGTCGCACGAGCTGCGGACGCCGCTGACCGCGCTGACGGCGGTGGCCGAGGTGCTGGAGGAGGAGGTCGACGACCTCGATCCGATGATCGCACCGGCCGTGGCGCTCGTCGTCAGCGAGACGCGCCGCCTCAACGACCTGGTGGAGAACCTGATGGAGGTCACCCGCTTCGACGCGGGTACGGCCAGGCTGGTGCTGGACGACGTGAACGTCGCCGACCAGGTCACCGCCTGCATCGACGCCCGGGCCTGGCTCGACGCGGTCGAACTCGACGCCGAGCGGGGCATCGTGGCCCGCCTCGACCCGCGCCGCCTCGACGTGATCCTCGCCAACCTGATCGGCAACGCGCTCAAGCACGGCGGCTCGCCGGTACGGGTGTCGGTGACGGTGGAGGGGGAGTGGCTGGTGATCGCGGTGCAGGACAACGGTCCGGGCATTCCCGAGGAGGTCCTGCCGCACGTCTTCGACCGGTTCTACAAGGCGAGCGCGTCGCGGCCGAAGTCGGACGGCAGCGGGCTCGGCCTGTCGATCGCCATGGAGAACGCGCACATCCACGGCGGCGACATCACGGCCGCCAACGTGGCGGGCGGCGGGGCGCTGTTCACGCTGCGGCTGCCGGTGGACGTGGGAAAGGTGATCGCGGGTGACGAGGATGCGTAGGACTCTGCCGGTGGTACCGGTGGTGCTGGTCCCGTTCGTCGGGGCCCTGCTGCTCGCGACGTCGGCCTGCGGGATCCGGGCGACGACCGTGCCGGTGGACGTGGGCGCGGCGCCGTCCCGGGTGTCGTGCGACACGCAGGAGCAGCCGAGCGGGGTGCAGGGCTTCCGGGCCACGGTGGAACTGGTCTGCGGATCGCAGCTGGTGGGCGTGGAGCGAGTCGTTCCGGTGCCCGAGAAGAAGCCCGTACGGGACCCCCTGGCGCTGGTCGCGCAGGCACTGCTGGAAGCGCTGGAGCGGACGCCGACCACGGAGGAGCGGGACGCCGGCTTCACGAGCGAGGTCCCCGTCGGGCTGTCGGCGGGAGCGCCGAGGGCGGGCGACCCGGCGGGCACGGTGCGGCTCAGCCGCAAGCCGGAGGACCTGCCGCCGGTCGCGCTCTCGCAGATCGTGTGCACGCTCGCGGGCAGCGAGGCCCTGAAGGCGACCCCGGGCCCGGTGATCCTCGGCGGGCCGGACGCGGATCCGCCGCGGACGTGGGAGTGCACGGACGCGGTCCGCTCGCGGCCGGAGTCGGTCCCGACCCTGGGCGAACTGGTCCGCCCGACCTCTTCTTGACGCGCCGCTCGCGCGGCTCGGCCCTGGCGGGCCTCCCCGGCTTCGCTCCGCTGCGCCGGACTCCGTCCGTCGGGCCGTAAAGCTGCGCGGGCGCGGTGCCGCTGCGTCGGGGCCGTGCCCGGCTCGGGGCCGTACCGGTGCGCGGGCGCGACGCCGCTGCTGGGGCGCTGTCCCTGACCCCGCGCCTCAAGCGCCGGCGGGGCTGAAGATCCGGGCAGAGCCCGTCGGGCAACATCTCGTGCCGGGGTCGGCCGAGCGCCTGCGTCTCACCGCGTAGTCAGGATCTGAGGGGTGCTCATAGTCACTGGGCGGGGGTGCTCGCCGTGCGGCGCTCGGCGAGGAGGAGAGCGAGGGGGCCGCCGGGGAGGAGGAAACGGCCCTCCGTGGCGGCGTCGAGGGCGTCGGCCATGGGCCACCACATCAGCTTGAAGTCCTCTTCGCCTTCGGCGAGCTGCTGGGGTCCGATCGTCAGTCCTTCGGCGAGGTGGAGGGACATGCGGGCCCGGGAGTTGAGGGTGATGGTGTAGGTGCCGAGGTGCTGCCAGGAGGAGGCGGTGATACCTGCCTCCTCCTGGAGTTCGCGTCGTGCGGCTTCCTCATGGGTCTCGCCGGGTTCGAGGCGGCCGCCGGGCAGGAACAGGTAGTCGCCGCCGTGCTTCGGGAAGCGGGTGGTCAGGATGGCGACGAGCCCGGAGGCGTCGCGGGCGACGATGACGGCTGCGTCACGCGTGTTTTCAGGGTGTGGGTCCATGGCTGGGGAGCCTAGACCCGGCTGGTACGAGCATGGCGGCGAACGGCACGTTCATCACTGCAGGGTGTGCAATACCGCGCCCGTGGTAGCCGTCTTCCCCGAACGCATCGCCGTGGTCGGCACACATGATGGCCAGCCACGGCCGGTCTGCCACTAGCCCCTCCACCAGTCGGCCGAGGTGTTCATCGGCGTAGGTGAGCGCGGCCGCCTGCGACTGCCACGTGTCGGCGCTGTCGCCGAGGTAGTGCCCGTGGGGGACGTGGGTGGCGGAGACGTTCACGAACAGGAACAGCGGCCGCCCGGCGTGCTGGTCGGCGACAGTCAGCGCATGGTCGGCCTGGTGGCGGGTGGAATCCGGCTCGGGCGAGCAGAACTCCGGCCGCCAGTGGTCCTCATCGAACATGTCCGGCAGGACCGACCCGAGCGGCGTCTCACGCGAGAAGTACGTGACACCGCCCACGCACACGGTGCGGTATCCGTGCTGTCCGAGACCGGTCAGGAGGTTCGGGGCATCGAAGACGAACGTGCCCTCGTCCACGGTCTTGAAGGCGGGAGGCCGGCACTCCCACAGGCGGGGCGGCTGGTCGGGGGTGGGGAGTTTGGGCAGGAAGCCGGAGAAGAACGCCATGTGTGCGGGGAGGGTGAACGTGCCGGGGGTGCGGCGTTCCTCCCACTGTCCGCCGGGCAGCAGCGCGGCGAGGCGCGGGGTGTGCCCGGCGTGCATAGTGGCGCGGGCGACGTCGTGGCGCAGGGAGTCCAGAGTGACGAACAGGATGTTCGTGCCGGACTCGATGACCTGGCGGGCATTGATCACCGGTCTGCTCCGACCAGGTCGGCCAGGGCGACAATGCGGCCCTTGCAGGTGGCATTGACGGGGATGGGGACACGATCGGCGGCGATCATGGCGCGGATCGCAGCGAGCCCGGTGTCCTCCTGCACCTGGCGGCCGTCCGCGCCGTAGAGGCGGATGGTCACTGTGTGCGGGCCGTCTCCGCTGGTGGTGATTAATGCGCCGGGGATGCCACCGAGGGCGCTCATGGCGTGCAGCAGCCCGGTTTCGTCGGTGGCGCCGGCGTCGGCGACCTCGCATGCGAAGTGGTGAGCGTTGATCGCGCCCTGGAGGAAGCTGTGGTGGAGGCGGCCGGTGGCCGAGCGTCCGTCGTGGGCGACGGCGAGCGCGCCGGTTCGGGTCACCGTCACGAAGCAGGCGGCGACCCACCAGGGCACGCCTTCATGAATCTGCCCGGGGACGCTCCCGTGAATCTGCCCGCCTGTGATCACCGCATCGAGGTCAATGGGGTTAAGCACGCTGCTCCTTGAGGCGGTCGGTGATGAAGTCGGCGAGCTGGTCGGGGGTGCGGCCGTCGGTGTCCAGGAGAACGGCGGTGGGGTCGGTGGCGGCGACCTCTTCGAAGTTGGCCCACAGGGCGGCCAGACGGCCGGGGACGGCGAACAGCTCGGTGTCGTCCTCCTTCGTGTCCGGCTTGATCCCCATGCGCTCCTTCAGCGTCGCCTCCGAGCTGCGCAGGTAGAACGTTGCGTCCGGGACGACCAGGTAGGGGCGGAAGGGAGCCAGGAGCCAGGCCACGTCGTCGGTGGTGGCGCCGCTGACGGCGGCCTGGCAGGCGATCACGGAGGACGTGTACCGGTCGGCGATGACCGGCCGGTGCGCGAGGTCGACGCGGATGGTGTCGGAGGCGTGGAGGAGTCCGGAGAGGTAGAACGCGAGGGCGGGCAGCCGCCGCAGCTCGGCGTGCACCGTTCGCGACCACCCGTCATGCGGGGCGGGCAGGGTGTGCAGGCACATCGCGCCGAGCCGGTCTGCGAGGAGGCGGGCGAGCGTGGACTTGCCGACGGCGGAGACGCCTTCGAGTACGACGAACGGGCCCATCCGTACACCCGTTTCGGCAAGCGGCGCGTACGGGCCGCTGGGGGCGTTCACAGCGTTCCCTCGGTGAACGCGGCGACGTGCGCGGCGACCGCGTCCGGGATCCTCTCCGGGGTGTCCAGCAGAGGCAGGAGGCTGAGGCGCAGGTCATCACGCAGCAGACAAGGTTGCAGGCCCCCGGCGTGGTCCAGGCGCAGCGCCCAGAATCCTTCGATGCACTTGGGGCGGAGGGAGCAGGTGCCGCACTGTCCGACGTGGTGGCGGCCGAGATCGCGGTGGATGACGTCGATCTCGACATCGTCCACGGTGAAGATGCGCCGCCCCTGCCCGACGCCGTACGCCTCGACCCGCTCATGGCGGGTCAGGGTCCGAAGGTGGCGGATGATTCCGTCGGCGCTGATGGCGGAGGATTTCCGGGAGGTGTTGTGCTCGGTCTCTACCAGCTCGATGAACTGGACGGGCATCCGCCGGTCCAAGGCGAAGTCCAGGATGCGCGTCAGTTCGTGTTCGTTCTCCTTCTGCATCAGCGTGTTGAGTTCGACCGCGGGGAACATCCCACGGGCCGCGTCGATGCCGTCGAGGACCACGTCCAGGCTCATGCGGGTGCCCGCGATGGCCCGGAACGTGTCGTCCGAGAAGTAGTGCAGCGACACCTTCACCTTGTCGAGGCCGGTATAGGGCAGCCAGTCCTCGTTCGCCCGGATCAGCGTCCCGTTCGTGATCAGCGTGTACGACACGTCGGGTTCACGTACGGGCAGTCGGGTGAGGACGTCGTGGGCGATCGGGGACAGCAGGGGGTCGCCGCCGGTGAAGTACACACGGCGCAGTCCGGCCCCGATCAGCTCTCGCATGATGGTGATGAAGCCGGCGGCGTCCAGCTCGCCGGGCCGGGGGCGTGCGCTGCGGTTGATGCGGGTCAGCGGCGGGGGGACGTCGCCCTCGTTGTGGCAGAACCAGCAGGCCACGTTGCACTTGGGGGTCAGGGACACGCGGAACTGTCCGCGCAGGTGTGCGAAGTTCCGCAGCGCCGTCCAGCCGTGGTCGGGCGGTGGGCTGATGAGTGGGATGAGCTGGGATGTCACGGTGGTGCCCCTCTCGCTTGAACGGGTGGGCAGGAAGTCGTGAGCGTGGTCGGGGTGTCTGTGCGGATCCGCACCACGTCCGGACGCGGTGCGGGCCCTGCGGCCCGGCTACATGAAGCCCGGAGACTCGGCGTGGAGTTCTTTCCTGGTCTTGATGACCCGAAGCCCGTTGGGGTGGTCGGCTTCCCGGGTGTTTCCGGTGCCCCCGAACACGGGGCGCAGGATCGGTGTTCCGCCGCGCCGGTCGGTGTAGATCCACCGGCCGCCGCCGGGGCCGTCTTCGACCAGGTCCCCGATCTGGGCGTCGCTCACCGGGTACCGCCGGCGTGGGAGATGTTGGAGGCCGCGGTGGTCCACTCGATTCCTCCGCCGGTGGGGCGGATGTGGGCGATCTCCAGCAGACGGCCGCCGTGGCGTTCCTCGGTGACGCAGGTCAGGGTGCCGGTGAGGCCGTTGGCGATGTCGCGGACGGTCTCGCCGGTCAGCGGGTGGTCGATGGTGTGCCACTCGCCGCCGGAGACCGGGCCCGAGATGCGGCCGGTCACCGGGCCCACCCCTGGATGCGTGCGGCGGAGATTTCCATGGGGTGTGCCGGTCTCAGGTATTCGGGGGTGGCGACCCACTCGCGGCCGCCTTCGAGTGGACGTACGTATCCGTAGCCGGGGAACGCGTCGGTCGGAGTGCCGTAGCGGGCGAGGACGCCCACGGCCAGGTGCTCGGGGGCTTCCATCGCACGGACGGTGGTGCCGGGCGTCGGCCGGAGGTGGCGGGGCAGTGCGATGGCGCGCGGGAATCGGCGCTGATGGTCCTGGATCTGCGTCGTGATCGTCATCGCCGCCGCCCTGGGGGTCGTGGTGGGTTGTCGGGGGTGTGCGGGTGGCCGTCTCTCGGCTGTGGCTGGTGCAGAGAGGGCCACCGCGCACCAGGACCGGGAAGGGGGAAGTCCCCGGCCTTTGGAGGGAATTGGTGCTGCGCTCAGTCAACGGTCACTCTGCGGCGTGCGACCATCACCGATGCGGCACCCGCATACGGATATGCGCAAAGCGGGTAAGGGCATGTACCTGGGGCCGTGTGAGCTCGTAGCGTGGGGGTAGCGGGTGAATTTGCAGTCGGCGCCGGTGCGGGATGCGTCCCGGGCAGGCGATTACGGCCGCGTGATCGAACTGGTCCGCAAAGACCAGCGGATGACGCAAGGCCAGTTAGGGGAGGCGCTGCGCCTGTCGCAGTCTGCGGTGTCCCGGCTGGAAAAACGCGGGCCGGGCGCGTACAGCACGGATGTCCTGACCGCCGTGGCTGCGCACCTGGGGATCCCTCCGGCTCTGCTGGGGCTCGCCGGTGCGGGCGGCGGTGTGCAGGCGGAAGACGGATCAGATGTGAAACGCAGGAACTTCCTGGGCGGCGCGGCCGCGGCTGTTGCCGCGCCGACCCTCTCGTTGCTCCCTGACGGGGACAGCAGGAGCGGGCAGGCGGCCGCGTTGAGGCTGTCGACCAGCGCATATCGGCGGCTGGACGGGATGACTCCATCGCGGGACCTGACGGAGGCCGTGCACGGGCACATGCGGCTTATCCGGACCATCAGCAGTACCGCCGGCGCAGCGGATCGGGCGCGGCTGGCAGCAGTGGGCAGTGAGGCGGCGAGCCTGGCCGGGTGGCTGGCCTGGGACATGGGCGACAACGGGTCCGCGCGGGCCTGGTACGGGTCGGCGATCAAGGCGGCGCAGGCGGCCGCTGACCCGCTGCTGGCCGCCTATCAGATGGGAAGCCTGGCACAGTTCGAGGCGCACGCCGGTAACGGGATCCAAGCCCTGAACCTTGCCCAGCGGGCCCGGCGTGCTCTCGGGGAGGAATGTCCTCCAGTCGCGGATGCGTGGCTGTCTTCGGTGGAAGCTCTCGGATATGCGGCGTCCGGTGACCGGCGCAGCACGGACAAGGCGCTCGCCGCTTCCCGTGGGCGAGCGCAAACGCTGCCGGAAGAGCTGCCGCCGTGGCCGTGGGTTTTCGCGTTCGGCCCGGCGAAGGTCGCGGCCTGCCGGGTGACGTGCGGGGCCTGGCTCGGTATCTCGGACTGGGTGGCGGAAGGCGATGTGGAAGCCCTCACGACCGGGCACGCGAAACAGCGCGCGCTCCTGGTGCTCGACATCGCGGCCGGGCATCTGGCCGGTGGGCGGGTTGAGGCCGCGTTCGCTCTGGCTGGGCGGTCCCTGGACACGGCCTTGCAGTACCGGTCCGGGCGGATCGTGGAACGGGCCCGCGATGTGCGCCGGTCTCTGACCAGCGTCTCACCACCGAAGATCGTGCGTGAGTTCGATGAGCGCCTTCACGGCGTCTACCTCTAGAGCGAAAGAAATGGAGATGGGGATGCGGGTAGGGATTACCGGGCACCGCGGACTGAGTCTGCTGGTCGAAAGAGAAGTCCGAGTGCTGATGGCCGAAGCTGTCGCCCGCCATGACCTGGCGGAGCTGGTAGGCATCTCCTGCATCGCGGACGGGCCGGACGCCTGGTTCGCTGACGCGGTCCTGGACGCCGGCGGACGCCTCGAAGTCGTCGTTCCCGCCACCAAGTACCGCGAGAGCCTGCCCGACTGGCACCACCCCGTCTACGACCGGCTGATCGCGCAGGCCGCGGATGTGCACCACACGGGCATGACGGTCTCGGACTCGGCGGCGCACATGGCGGGCAGTGAGATCCTCGTGGGCCTGGCGGACGAACTCCTCGCCGTCTGGGACGGAGAACCGTCATGGGGACCTGGGGGCACGGCGGACGTGGTCGCCTACGCCGAGCGCAGTGGTGTCCCCGTACGCGTGCTGTGGCCCGCAGGAGCCTCCCGGTGACCAGTCAGCCTGAGCTGCTCCACTACACCCACGATGATCTGCTCGATACGGCAAACCCTCCTGGACGTCCACGCCGACGCCTATGCGGACTGCATGAACGAGGAGCTCGTCCAACGCTTTCCGTGGCCCGTGGACCACTGGGGCGGCAATCCCGGCTTCACCTGGCGATCGCGCGGGAGGGAGATGTGCCGGTCGGGTTCTCCTACGGGGCCCTGCCGCCGAAGCCGCCAGTGGTGGCAAGGGCACCTCGACACCCAGCCCGCCGACCCTGCCACCTTCCACGTCTCCGAGCTGATGGTGCACCCGAAATGGCGCAAGACCGGCCTCGGTCCGCGCCTGCACGATTCGCTCCTCGAAGGCCGCGGCGAGGCATCCGCAGTCTTGACCGTGGACACGAAGCGGCCCTGATCGCAGGCCATGTACGAGGGTGGGGCTACCGGAAGGTCGGCGAGAACCAGCCCTTCGCCGACTCGCCGGTGTATGCGGTGATGCTGCTGGAGCGGAGCGACCGTTGACTGCAAGGAGCGTCGACATGACGAGCGATGCCCCGCCGGGTTCATCCGGCGGCGCCCCGAACGCCGGCGGAGCTTTCGCCCGGGTACGGCGACGGCCCCCCGAGCAGGAGCTCGGGGGGCCGTCGGCCCTGACCGGACGGGGTCAGGCGTAGGGGGCCTCAGATGCCCATGGCCGCCGAGAGGTCCTTCTTGATCGCGTCCAGGACCTCCTGGCCGCGGGCGCGGGCCGCCGCCAGGTCGGAGGCCTCGGCCACCGGGACCACGACCTCCAGGTAGCACTTCAGCTTGGGCTCGGTACCCGACGGGCGGGCGATGACCCGGGCCTTGTACGTGCCGTCCAGGTAGTAGCGCAGGCCGTCCGTGGGCGGGAGGGTCTCCGTGCCCTTGGACAGGTCCTCCGCCGAGACCACCCGCAGACCCGCCAGCGAGACCGGCGGCTGCGCGCGCAGCGCCGCCATCGCGTCGGCGATGATCGACAGGTCCGAGACGCGCACCGACAGCTGGTCCGTGGCGTGCAGGCCGTGGGCCATCGCCAGGTCGTCCAGCAGGTCGGTCAGGGTGCGGCCCTGCTCCTTGAGCACCGAGGCCAGCTCCGCCACGAGCAGGGCGGCGGTGACGCCGTCCTTGTCGCGGACGCCCTCGGGGTCCACGCAGTAGCCGAGCGCCTCCTCGTAGCCGTAGCGCAGGCCCTCGACGCGGGCGATCCACTTGAAGCCGGTGAGGGTCTCCTCGTAGCCGACGCCCGCCGCCTCCGCGATCCGGCCCAGGAGGCTGGAGGAGACGATGGACTCGGCGAAGACGCCGCGAGCGCCCTTGTGGACCAGGTGGGCCGCCAGCAGCGCGCCGACCTCGTCGCCGCGCAGCATCCGCCAGCCGTCCACGGTGGGCACGGCCACGGCGCAGCGGTCCGCGTCCGGGTCGTTGGCGATCACGATGTCGGGCTGGACCCCGGCGGCCTTCGCGAAGGCCAGGTCCATCGCGCCCGGCTCCTCCGGGTTCGGGAACGCCACGGTCGGGAAGGCCGGGTCGGGCTCGGCCTGCTCGGCGACGAGCACCGGCTCGGGGAAGCCGTGCCGGGCGAAGGCCGCCATGACGACGTCCTTGCCGACGCCGTGCATGGCCGTGTAGACGGTCCGCACACCCCGGGGCGAGCCGGGGGTCAGGACGGCGTCCGTGCGCGCCAGGTAGGCCTCCAGGACCTCGTCGCCGAGCTCCTGCCAGCCCGCCTCGGGGCGCGGTACGTCGGCCAGCTTCTCGACCGCCGCGATCTGCGCCGCGATCTCGGTGTCGGCCGGGGAGACGATCTGCGAGCCGTCGCCGAGGTAGACCTTGTAGCCGTTGTCCCGGGGAGGGTTGTGGCTCGCGGTCACCTCGACGCCGGCGACGGCGCCGAGGTGCCTTATCGCGTACGCGAGGACGGGCGTCGGCAGTGGGCGGGGCAGGAGGGCCGCGCGCAGCCCGGCGCCGGTCATGACGGCCGCGGTGTCGCGGGCGAAGTCCGCCGACTTGAAGCGGGCGTCGTAGCCGACGACGACCAGGCCGCCGTCGTGGCCCTGGGCCTTCAGGTAGGCCGCGAGGCCCGCCGCGGCCCGGATGACCACGCCGCGGTTCATCCGCATCGGACCGGCGCCGATCTCACCGCGCAGTCCGGCGGTGCCGAACTGCAGGGTGCCCGAGAAACGGTCCGCGAGCTCCGCGGTGTCGCCCGCCTCGATGAGCGCGGCCAGTTCCGCGGCCGTCTCCGGGTCCGGGTCCTCGGCCAGCCAGGCCTGCGCCCGGATGATCAGGTCGTCCTGTGCCTGTGCCTGTTCCTGCACTGCTTCCGCCTTAGCTCTCGTACGTCGATCAGATGCGGGCGAGGACCTGCGTCAGCAGCGTGCCCATGCGGGCGGCCGAGTCGCGGCCGGCCTGGAGGACCTCTTCGTGGTTCAGCGGCTCGCCGGACAGGCCCGCCGCCAGGTTGGTGACCAGGGAGATGCCGAGCACCTCGGCGCCGGCCTCACGGGCGGCGATGGCCTCCAGGACGGTGGACATGCCGACCAGGTCGGCACCCATGACGCGGATCATGTTGATCTCGGCCGGGGTCTCGTAGTGCGGGCCGGGGAACTGGACGTAGACGCCCTCTTCGAGGCTCGCGTCGATCTCCTTGCACATCGCGCGCAGGCGCGGCGAGTACAGGTCGGTGAGGTCGACGAAGTTCGCGCCGACGATCGGCGAGGTGGCCGTCAGGTTGAGGTGGTCGCTGATCAGGACGGGCTGGCCGGGCTTCATGCCCTCGCGCAGACCGCCGCAGCCGTTGGTCAGCACGACGGTCTTGCAGCCGGCGGCGACGGCGGTGCGCACGCCGTGGGCGACGGCGGCGACGCCGCGGCCCTCGTAGTAGTGGGTCCGGCCGAGGAAGACCAGGGCGCGCTTGTCGCCGATCTTGTACGAGCGGATCTTGCCGCCGTGGCCCTCGACGGCGGCGGGCGGGAAGCCGGGCAGCTCGGTGACGAGGAACTCGGCCTCGGGGGCGCCGAGCGCCTCTGCGGCGGGGGCCCATCCGGAGCCCATGACGAGGGCGACATCGTGGGTGTCCACGCCGGTCAGCTCACGCAGGCGGGCGGCTGCGGCGTCGGCGGCGGCGAAGGGGTCGGTAACAGATGCGTTCACGCGGACGAGCGTAACTCCTTCGGGCCTACGCGCGTAGATGGCACAGCTCACGGTGTTCGGATCGTTGCCTTGTCGTTTCCGCCGAAACGTCCCCGGAGGGGTGGCGGGGGCCGTGCGGTGGCGCTGCCGCCGGGGTGCCGGGGGCTTCGCGCCGCGGCGTCGGCGGGGCCGAAAGATCGGGGCTCCGCCCCGGACCCCGCGCCTCGATCTCCCCCAGCTACCGCTGGGAGGTGCCCCCTGGCGGGGCTGGGGTGGGGGCGCCGCCCCGAACCCCGCGCCTCAAGCGCCGGCGGGGCTGGAACAGCGGGGCCTCTGCCCCGGGCACCGTGCCTCAGGCGCGGGCTGGGCCGGAACAGCGGGCGGAGGCCCGGGTCCCGCGCCGTGGCGGGGCTGGAATGCCGAGCGGCCCCGCAGGGGGGTCAGCAGGGGCGCTTGCGGATTTCCATCACGTAGTCGTGGGGGGCGCCCGCGGACTCGGCGGCATCCGCGATCTCGCCGAGGTAGCGCGCCGAGGGCAGGCCGCCCTCGTAGCCGTTCAGGACGTACACCCAGGCCGCCTCCTCGCCGTCCAGCGTGTGCACGCGCACCCGCATCCGGCGGTAGATGTCGAGTCCGACACCCTCCCAGCGGTCCATCGAGTCCTCGTCCAGCGGCGCGATGTCGTACAGCGCGACGAAGACCTGGTGGCGCGGGGCTTCGACGATCGTGGCGAGAGCGCCCTCCCAGCCCATCTGCTCGCCGCCGAAGGTCAGCCGCCAGTCGTTGATCCAGCCCGTGCCGCGCAGCGGCGAATGCGGAGCGCGGCGCGTCATCAGCCGCGGGTCGAGGTTGCCGGCGTACGCGGCGTAGAGCGACATGTGGTCGAGAGTACGGGAGGGGTGCCCGTGCACGCGTGCCCGGATGGCGGGACCGGGCGCGAAGCACCTTGAAGCGTGCGGGACAATGGGGCACGGAATGCATCCCCCGGGGAGACCCCCCGGAACACCGGCCGGGGCGGCAGCCGGCCGGGTAGACGTGAGGCGGACTTTTCGTGACCCGGATCGTGATCATCGGCGGCGGACCCGGCGGGTATGAGGCAGCCCTGGTGGGGGCCCAGCTCGGCGCGGAGGTGACCGTCGTCGACTGCGACGGTCTGGGCGGGGCCTCGGTCCTGACCGACTGCGTACCTTCCAAGACTCTGATCGCGACCGCCGAGGTGATGACGACCTTCGACTCCTCGTACGAGGAGCTCGGCATCGTCGTCGCGGACGACACCCCGCACATCGAGCAGGCCGCGCGCGTCGTCGGCGTGGACCTCGGCAAGGTGAACCGGCGCGTCAAGCGCCTCGCGCTCGCCCAGTCGCACGACATCACCGCCTCCGTCACCCGGGCCGGCGCCCGCGTGGTGCGCGGCCGCGGCAAGCTCGGCGGGCCGCAGGGCATCGACGGCACCCGGGACGTCATCGTCACCGCCGCCGACGGGTCCGAGACGATCCTGACGGCGGACGCCGTCCTGATCGCGACCGGCGGCACCCCCCGCGAGATCCCCGACGCCATGCCCGACGGCGAGCGGATCCTGAACTGGACCCAGGTCTACGACCTCGACGAGCTCCCCGAGGAGCTCATCGTGGTCGGCTCCGGTGTGACCGGCGCCGAGTTCGCCGGGGCGTACCAGGCCCTCGGTTCCCGGGTGACCCTCGTGTCCTCCCGCGACCGCGTGCTGCCCGGCGAGGACCCGGACGCCGCCGCCGTGCTGGAGGACGTCTTCCGGCGCCGCGGCATGAACGTCGTGGGGCGCTCGCGCGCCGAATCCGCCAAGCGGGTGGGCGACCGGGTCGAGGTCACCCTCTCCGACGGCCGCGTGCTGACCGGTACGCACTGCCTGATGGCGGTCGGCGCGATCCCCAACACCAAGAACATGAACCTGGAGGAGTCCGGGGTCCGACTCAAGGACTCCGGGCACATCTGGACCGACAAGGTCTCGCGGACCTCCGCGCCCGGCGTGTACGCCGCCGGTGACGTCACGGGCGTCTTCGCGCTCGCGTCGGTCGCGGCGATGCAGGGCCGCATCGCGATGTACCACTTCCTCGGTGACGCGGTGGCCCCGCTGAACCTCAAGACGGTCTCCTCGAACGTCTTCACCGACCCCGAGATCGCCACCGTCGGCTACACCCAGGCGGACGTGGACGCCGGCAAGATCGACGCCCGCATGGTGAAGCTCCCGCTGCTGCGCAACCCGCGGGCCAAGATGCAGGGCATCCGGGACGGCTTCGTGAAGCTGTTCTGCCGCCCGGGCACCGGCATCGTCGTCGGCGGCGTGGTCGTCTCCCCGCGCGCGAGCGAGCTGATCCACCCCATCTCGATCGCTGTCGACAACAACCTGACGGTCGAGCAGATCGCAAACGCGTTCACCGTGTACCCCTCGCTCTCGGGCTCGATCGCCGAGGTGGCTCGCCAGCTGCACACGCGGAAGGCCGCCGGGGAGGCCTGATCCCGGCTAACCGCCGCATGCCGTAAGGGGTTTGGGGCGGGGCGCGGATTCGTGGCAAGAAGTTCACGCAACTCTCGGGCTGCGTATACCACTAGTCGCCCCGCCTTACGGACAACTTCGGTATTCCGGCGTAAAGAGCTGAAAGCAGACGGTCGTTGGGGTTACTGTCAGTTTCGTGTTCGCTGCAGAACGTCGCCAATTGATCCTCGAAATGGTGCGGGCCAACGGAGCGGTATCGCTCCGGGAGCTCGCCCGCGTCGTCCAGACCTCCGAAGTGACCGTACGGCGGGACGTGCGGGCACTGGAGGCAGAAGGACTCCTCGACCGCCGACACGGCGGTGCGGTCTTGCCGGGCGGTTTCACGCGGGAGTCCGGCTTTCCGCAAAAGTCCCATCTCGCGACGGCGGAGAAGACCGCCATTGCCGATGTCGCGGCCTCCCTCGTCGAAGAGGGCGAGGCCGTCGTCGTCGGCGCGGGCACCACGACCCAGGAGCTGGCCCGTCGGCTCGCCCGCGTGCCCGGACTGACCGTCGTCACCAACTCGCTGCTCGTCGCCCAGGCCCTGGCCCACGCGAACCGGGTGGAGGTGGTCATGACCGGCGGCACCCTGCGCGGGTCCAACTACGCCCTCGTGGGCAGCGGAGCCGAGCAGTCCCTCCAGGGGCTTCGGGTCTCCCGGGCCTTCCTGTCGGGCAGCGGTCTGACCGCCGAGCGCGGGCTGTCCACGTCCAACATGCTGTCCGCCAGCGTGGACCGGGCGCTGGTGCAGGCGGCGGCGGAGGTGGTGGTGCTGGCCGACCACACGAAGCTCGGTACCGACACCATGTTCCAGACCGTGCCCACCGATGTGATGACGCGGCTGGTGACGGACGAGCCGCCACCGCACGACGACCGGGCGGGTGCGGAGCTGCAGGCGCTGGCGGACCAGGGCGTGCAGATCACCGTGGCCGGCGGGGCCGTGGCCTCCGGCGGTGTGGACGGGATGCAGGGGCGGCGGCCGCGCCGCGAGTCGCCGTTGCCGGTGCAGCGGCGGGGCGGGCCGACGGGGCAGCTGCGGAGTGCGGCCGGCGGGATGCTGGAGCCGCAGGCGGAGCGGGCGCGCGTGGCGGACATGCGCCGCCGCTAGTCCCGGCGGGCCGTGTGCCGGGGGCGCTGCCCCCAGACCTCCGCGGCGCAAAAGCCGGCGGGGCTGGGGGTTCCGCCCCCCCGCCGGGTTTGGGGCGGGGGGGCCGCCCCCCCGACCGCGCCCCCCCAGCCAAAACGGGGCCCCCGGGCGGGGCCCCCGCTTGGCCGGGGGGGCGGGGGGGGGGGGGCGCGCCCCCACGACCGCCGCCCCACACCCGCGGGGGGGGCGTTAGGACCCCCCCCGCCGGCGTTTGAGGCGCGGAGGCAGCGCCCCCGGAACGGCGCCGCACATGCGAAACGGGGCCCCCGGGGCGGGAAGCCCCGGGAACCCCGTCGAAGGACGTCAGTCCTTGATCTCGCAGATCGTGGCACCCGAGGTGACGGACGCGCCGACCTCGGCGCTGAGGCCGACGACGGTGCCGGAGCGGTGCGCGTTCAGCGGCTGCTCCATCTTCATGGCTTCGAGTACGACGACCAGGTCGCCCTCGTTGACCTGCTGGCCCTCCTCGACCGCGACCTTGACGATCGTGCCCTGCATCGGGGAGGCGAGCGTGTCGCCGGAGGCGGCCGGGCCGGACTTCTTGGCCGCGCGGCGCTTCGGCTTCGCGCCACCGGCGGCGGCCGTGCGGGCCAGGGTCATGCCCAGGGACGACGGGAGCGAGACCTCCAGGCGCTTGCCGCCGACCTCGACGACCACCGTCTCGCGGCCCGGCTCGTCCTCGGTGTCCTCCGGGGCCGGAGCCGTGAACGCCGGGATCTCGTTGACGAACTCGGTCTCGATCCACCGGGTGAAGACGGTGAAGGGGCTGCCGTCCGTGGGGGCGAACGCCGGGTCGGCGACGACCGCACGGTGGAAGGGGATGGCCGTGGCCATGCCCTCGATCTCGAACTCGGCGAGCGCGCGGGCGGCGCGCTGCAGGGCCTGCTCGCGGGTGGCACCGGTGACGATCAGCTTGGCCAGGAGCGAGTCCCAGGCCGGGCCGATCACGGAGCCGGACTCGACGCCCGCGTCGAGGCGGACGCCCGGGCCCGACGGAGCGGCGAACTTCGTCACCGTGCCGGGCGCCGGGAGGAAGCCGCGGCCCGGGTCCTCGCCGTTGATGCGGAACTCGATGGAGTGACCGCGCAGGACCGGGTCGCCGTAGCCGAGCTCCTCGCCGTCGGCGATGCGGAACATCTCACGGACCAGGTCGATGCCGGAGACCTCTTCGGTGACCGGGTGCTCCACCTGGAGGCGGGTGTTGACCTCCAGGAAGGAGATCAGGCCGTCGGCGGAGACGAGGAACTCGACGGTGCCGGCGCCGACGTAGCCGGCTTCCTTCAGGATGGCCTTGGAAGCGGCGTACAGCTCCGCGTTCTGAGCCTCGGTCAGGAACGGCGCCGGGGCCTCCTCCACGAGCTTCTGGTGGCGGCGCTGGAGCGAGCAGTCACGGGTCGACACGACGACGACGTTGCCGTGCGAGTCGGCCAGGCACTGGGTCTCGACGTGGCGGGGCTTGTCGAGGTAGCGCTCGACGAAGCACTCGCCGCGGCCGAAGGCGGCGACGGCCTCACGGACGGCGGAGTCGTAGAGCTCCGGTACCTCTTCGAGGGTGCGGGCGACCTTCAGACCGCGACCGCCACCACCGAAGGCCGCCTTGATGGCGATCGGCAGGCCGTGCTCCTTGGCGAAGGCGACGACCTCGTCGGATCCGGAGACCGGGTCCGGCGTACCGGCGACCAGCGGAGCCCCGGCGCGCTGGGCGATGTGACGGGCGGCCACCTTGTCGCCGAGGTCACGGATGGCCTGCGGCGGCGGGCCGATCCAGGTCAGGCCGGCGTCGATCACGGCCTGGGCGAAGTCGGCGTTCTCGGAGAGGAAGCCGTATCCGGGATGGATGGCGTCCGCACCGGAGTCGGCTGCGGCCTGGAGGACCTTGGAGATGTCCAGGTAGCTGGCGGCCGGGGTGTCACCGCCCAACGCGAAAGCTTCGTCGGCCGCGCGGACGTGCAGAGCGTCCCGGTCCGGATCGGCGTAGACGGCTACGCTCCCGATCCCGGCGTCCCGGCAGGCCCGAGCAACGCGGACAGCGATTTCGCCACGGTTGGCGATGAGCACCTTGCGCACGATGGCTCCCTCCTTGAAACAAGCTGAGTTTAGGGACAGCCCACACGGCCTTTCGACCCTTCCCCGGTGGTGACCTTGCCCACACAGAGTGTGATGCGAGGGCCGAACCGCCGGGGAACCCTTGTGGCGCCCCAGGTCAGGGGGATCCCCGACTGCACAGTAACCCCGTCGTGTATCCAAGGTCTCTGTCCCCCCGGTCAGCGGCCCCGGGTGATTCTTTGTCGAGTCCCTACGAACGGCCCACAGTTTCTTTGCGGTCGTGAGAGGAGTTGTCCCCTTGTTTACTGATTGGTAGCCCGGTCGTCCCGCAGGGCGAACAGGGACAACACCGTACCCACAGCGATGTGGCCCGCACGGGCCCGGGCGGGCGGCAGCGCGCCGGGCGTGTCCTACGGATGGACGACACCGGGGCCCCCGACCGCGCGGCGGCGGCGATACCGGCGAGTTGACAACCCGGGCGGGCCGGACGGCGTCTTACGGACGGCGCGCGAACGGCGACGCCGGGACGGCGATGAGACGACGGCGAGACGAGGACGAGGCACATGGCGTTAGAGGACTCCTTCCGGGAGCCCGTTCCCACCCGGTCCGACGCAGCGGAGGCCGGGTGCTGCTCACCGGCTGCCGAAGCGTGAGCGCCGGGACGGAGGCGTCCACGGATCCGGCCGGGCGCCGGGTCCTGTCGGCGGCGCTGTTCGCGAGCGCCCCGGCGGAGGTCCTCGATTTCCTGCTGCCGCTGTGGGCGGGGTCGACGCTGGGCGCCGGGGCCTCCGCGGTCGGCGCGCTGATCGCCTTCGAGGCGGTGCTGTCGCTGATCGTGCGCCCACTGGCCGGGGAACTGGCCGACCGCTTCGACCAGCGGCGGGTGGCCGCGGCAGGTGCGGGTCTGTACGCCCTGTCGTTCGCGGGCTACGCGCTCGCCGACTCGCTGGTGGTGGCCTTCGTCACGGCGGGCCTGGGCGGCGCCGGGGGCGCCCTGTTCTGGGTCGCGCTGCGGGCCTGGACCGGGCAGCGGGCGCAGAACGGTGACGGCACCTCGGCGTACGGCACGTTGCTGTCGGCGGAGGGTCAGGGCGCCTTCGTCGGCTACCTGGTGGCGTTCTCCCTGCTGGAACGCGGCGGCTATCCGCTGCTGTTCTGGCTGGGCAGCGCCGCCTGCGCGATGGCCATGGCCTCGCTGCTGCGCGGGCCCCGCCAGGAGCGGGCCCGCGCCGCGACCGGGCGCGGGGAGCGGTGGGGTGCGGCGGAGCGCCGGCTGCTGCCGCTGATGGTGGTGTCCGCGGTGACGGCCGCCGCCGAGGCGGGGCTGTGGATGCTCCTGCTGCTCCGGATGCAGGCGGACCTGGGGCTCTCCCCGAACGAGATCGCGCTGGTCTTCACCCCCGGCTTCGTGGTGTTCGTCCTGCTGCCGGCGCACGCGCACCACCTCACCGACCGGCTGGGCCGTACGCCGGCCATGGTCGCCTCGTTCGCGGCGAGCGCCCTGTTCGCCGCGGGGCTCGCGGTGCTCTCCACGCCACCGGCCATCGCCGTCTTGTGGACCGTGGCCGCCGCCTGTTTCGCCGCGCAGATCCCGGTGGAGCAGGCGACCGTGGCCGCCGCCTCCGGGGGGCGGATCGGCCGGGCCATGGGCCTGTACGAGAGCGCCCGCCTGGCCGGTGTGGTGGTCGGCCCACTGGTGATGGGCCTGCTCTACGAGGAGGCAGGCTGGGCGGCCGCCTGCGGGGCGGCCGCGGCCACCTCGGTCGTGGGGGCGCTCGTGGTGCCGTACGCGGTCCGCACCCTGGGCCTGGCGGAGGAGAGGAAGAAGCCCGAGCCGCCGACCGGCGGCGTGGGAGAGGACAGAAAGGACATCGGCATCGACATGGGCAGCGACACGGACACGGACATGGACATGAGCGAGCGGGAAGCGGCGCGGCAGCCGTCGGCGGAGACCGTCCCCGGGCCGAAGGCCCACGCCCGCAAGGAGCGGCGGGACTGGTACGTCCACACGGCCGCGTTCGCGCTGGGGCAGCTGATCCTGTGGGCCCTGGACTCCAGCTGGCTGGTCTGGCAGATCACGGACGGCGGCGTGCCCGACGATCAGCGCGGACCGCTGGTCTGGGCCGGCCGGATCTGGCTGACCATCTGGGTGATCGACACCATCTGGTCCTGGTCGTACACCGTCTGGCCGCGGGAGAAGAAGCCGAAGTCGTCGTCGTAGTCCCGCCGTACGGTGCTCCGCGGGGCGGGAGGCGTCCGCAAGCCGGGTGTGCGGATGTCTTGCCCCCCGGGCTACCCGTTAGTAGCCTCCAGGGCGTCGAACGGGCTTGTGACGCGTGGGAGGTGGGGGCATCGTGCTGCGAAGACTCGTGGCCGGACTGGCCGCGATCGTGCTCGTCGTGGAAGCGGCGGTGCTCGTCCTCGTCCACATCGTGCTGGGCCGGACCACGGCGAACCAGTCGATGTCGATCGCGGGCAGCGATCCGGATGTCATGTCCAAGGCGACTTACGCCATGGGGGCGGGCATGGGCGCCTTCCTCGTCCTGTGCGCCGTGCTCGCCGCCGTCACCGCGCTGCGCGACCGCTCCCCGGGCCGCTTCGGCCGCGTCGTGCTCGTCAGCGGCGCCGTCACCCACGGAGTGCTCGGCATCCTCTCCGTCGCCCTGGTCGGCTGGGCCGCCTTCGCGACGATGATGCTGATCCTGTGCCTCCTCGTACTGACCCTGACGTCCTACGCCGCCCGGCCCGCCCGGCCCGGCGGGAGCGGCGGCGGCGAGGGCGATGCGGGCGGGGACACCCCACCACTGCCGCCACCGCCGCCGTTCGGGGAACTCAAGCCCACAAGTCCGTGATGGACACGTCCAGTTCGCCCAGCAGGGAACGCAGCAGCGGCAGCGACAGGCCGATGACGTTGCCGTGATCCCCGTCGATGCCGTCGATGAACGGCGCCGACAGCCCGTCCAGGGTGAACGCCCCCGCCACGTGCAGGGGCTCCCCGCTCGCCACGTACGCCGCCACCTCCGCGTCCGTGGGCTCACCGAACCGCACCGTCGTCGACGCCGTGGCCGAGACCTGACGGCCGTCCGCCGTGTCGATCACACAGTGCCCGGTGCGCAGCACGCCCGACCGTCCGCGCATCGACTTCCAGCGCGCGGTGGCCTCCTCGGCGTCCGCCGGCTTGCCCAGCGCCTCGCCGTCCAGCTCCAGCACCGAGTCGCAGCCGATCACCAGGGTGCCCGCGGCCTCGTCCAGCCCCGCCACGACGGCGGCCTTCGCCTCGGCGAGGGCCAGCGCCAGGGCGGCCGGCTCGTCGTGGTTCAGGGTGTCCTCGTCGAACCCGCTGACGATCACGTGCGGCGCGAGCCCGGCCTGCCGCAGCAGGTTCAGCCGGGCGGGGGAGGCGGAGGCGAGGACGAGCTTGCGCCCGGACGTCGAGGGCTCAGGTGTCGCAGTCATGGAGGCCATCGTAGGCGCGGCCCGCACCCCCCGGACAGCACTAGAAATGGCCCACACCCAGGACGTACACCACCACGAGCATGGCGAGGGCGAGCACCAGGGTCAGCCGCCGGATCATCGCCTGCGCGTCGCGCATGTCCTTGGGCGGCTCGTTCTTCGGGTCGGACCAGAGCATGTCTCGATCCTGGCCCGGGAACGGGTGCGGCGCCTGAGTACGGGTACTCAGGCGCCACCGCCCGTTCACATCAATCGGGCTACGCGGGCCAGTACGTACGGCCCCAGGCCCGCGGCCCCGGATGCGGAACCCGGCGCCGGGCCACCCGGGCCGGCGCCGACCACTCGTCCGCGACCGGCGGGGCGCCCGACGGTGCCATGGCCAGCACCGCCGCGCGCGCTTGGACCACCGCCAGTGCGGCGGCCAGCTCCTCCGGGGTCGGGTTGCCCTTGACGACCTTGATCACCACAGAGTCCTCCTGGAGGGGCTAGAGCGGGATGTTGCCGTGCTTCTTCGGGGGCAGGGACTCCCGCTTGGTGCGCAGCTGCCGCAGTCCCTTCACCACGTGCGCCCGGGTCTCGGACGGCATGGTCACCGCGTCGATGTACCCGCGCTCGGCCGCCGTGTACGGGTTGAGCAGCGCGTCCTCGTACTCGGCGATGAGCCGGGCCCGGGTCTCCTCGGCGTTGCCCGCCTCCTCCGCCTCGGCGATCGCGCGGCGGTGCAGGATGTTCACGGCGCCCTGCGCTCCCATGACGGCGATCTGCGCGGTCGGCCAGGCCAGGTTCAGGTCCGCGCCGAGGTGCTTGGAGCCCATGACGTCGTACGCACCGCCGAAGGCCTTGCGGGTGATGACGGTGATCAGCGGAACGGTGGCCTCGGCGTACGCGTAGATCAGCTTCGCGCCGCGCCTGATGATTCCGTTGTACTCCTGGTCCGTGCCCGGAAGGAAGCCCGGGACGTCCACGAAGGTCAGCACCGGGATGTTGAAGGCGTCGCAGGTCCGGACGAACCGCGCCGCCTTCTCGGAGGCGTCGATGTCCAGGCAGCCGGCGAACTGCATCGGCTGGTTGGCGACGACACCCACCGGGTGGCCCTCGACCCGGCCGAAGCCGGTCAGGATGTTCGGCGCGAAGAGCGACTGCGTCTCCAGGAACTCCGCGTCGTCGAGCACGTGCTCGATCACGGTGTGCATGTCGTACGGCTGGTTGGCGCTGTCCGGGATCAGTACGTCGAGCTCGCGGTCGGCGTCGGAGACCTCGGTGTCCGCCTCCTCCGGGAAGGCGGGCGGCTCGGAGAGGTTGTTCGACGGCAGGTACGCGAGCAGTGACTTCACGTACTCGATGGCGTCCTTCTCGTCGCCCGCCATGTGGTGCGCGACGCCGGACGTGCTGTTGTGCGTGCGCGCCCCGCCCAGCTCCTCGAAGCCGACGTCCTCGCCGGTGACCGTCTTGATGACGTCCGGGCCGGTGATGAACATGTGCGAGGTCTGGTCGACCATGACCGTGAAGTCGGTGATGGCCGGGGAGTACACGGCACCGCCCGCACAGGGCCCGACGACCAGGCTGATCTGCGGGATCACGCCGGACGCGTGGACGTTGCGGCGGAAGATCTCCCCGTACATGCCCAGCGCGCTGACGCCCTCCTGGATCCGGGCGCCGCCGGAGTCGTTGATGCCGACGAGCGGGCATCCGGTCTTCAGCGCGAAGTCCATGACCTTCATGATCTTCTGGCCGTAGGTCTCGCCGAGGGCCCCGCCGAAGACGGTGAAGTCCTGCGAGAACACGGCCACCGGGCGGCCGTCCACCGTGCCGTAGCCGGTGACGACGCCGTCGCCGTAGGGCCGGGTCTTCTCCAGCCCGAAGCTGGTGGAACGGTGCCGGGCGAACTCGTCGAGCTCGACGAAGGATCCCTCGTCCAGCAGCAGGGCAACCCGCTCACGCGCCGTCAGCTTGCCCTTGGCGTGCTGCTTCTCCACGGCACGCGCGGACCCGGCGTGGGTGGCTTCGTCGATGCGGCGCTGCAGATCCGCGATCTTGCCCGCGGTGGTGTGCATGTCGATCGGCTCTGACGGATGTGACATCGGGGTCGCGGCTCCCTGCGTGGTGTCAACTGCCTGGTCAATTGATTGACTACTGCTGGCTACTGGTGCGTAGCGTATCGGCGGGCATGGCGCTCGGCAGTGCGGCGTTTGACACACCTAATGTGGCTTGCATGACGCCATCAGATGCCTCAGCAGGTGCTTCCGCCGGTCGCTGGTCGAGCCTGGACCGGCCGCCCCTCAATGCCGCCGCCCTCCAGAGGGCCCTCGTCACCGGGGACGGGCTGTGGACCTCCGTGGAGGTCGTCGCCAGTACCGGGTCCACCAATACCGACCTTGCCACCCGGGCGGCGGAGCTGCCCGAGGGGGCCGTGCTCGTCGCCGAGGAGCAGAGTGCCGGGCGCGGGCGGCTGGACCGGAGCTGGGTCGCGCCCGCGCGGTCGGGGCTGTTCTTCTCCGTCCTGCTCAAGCCGGGCGACGCGGTGCCGCAGGAGCGGTGGGGGTGGCTGACCCTGCTGGCCGGCGTGGCCACCGCGACCGGGCTGTCCCGGGCGGCCGGCGTGGACACCGCCCTCAAGTGGCCCAACGACCTGCTGGTCAGTGTGGACGGCGAGGAGCGCAAGACCGGCGGGATCCTCGCCGAGCGGGTCGAGGACGGCGTGGTCCTCGGGATCGGGCTCAACGTCAGCCTGACCGAGGACGAGCTGCCGGTACCGGCCGCGGGGTCGCTGGCGCTGGCCAAGGCCTCCGTGACCGACCGTGACCCGCTGCTGCGGGCCGTCCTGCGGTCCCTGGAGGAGTGGTACGGGAACTGGCGCGCGGCCGGCGGCGACCCCGCGGCCAGCGGCCTCCAGGAGACCTACGCGGCGGGCTGCGCGACCCTCGGCCGGCACGTCCGCGCGGAACTGCCCGGCGGGCGCACCCTCACCGGAACGGCCGAAGCGGTGGACACCGATGGCCGCCTGGTGATCCGTACGGCCGAGGACCGGCACGAGACGGTGGGCGCGGGCGACGTCATCCACCTGCGTTCCGTGCACTGACAGGGGCGCGGGTGCCGGGTGCGGCGCCGCCCCGGGGCCGCGGCCCCGGGACCCGCACCCAGGCAGCGGTCGGTCCGGAAGCGGGGAGGGGGAGTGAGCTACGGCACACCTGCCGTATGGTTTAGGCGATCCCGGTGCTCGTGGTGATCAACCGGTTCGCAGGGCAGTGCGCACGGAATGGACAGGAGGCGGCCCTTGACCGTCGACGACCCTACGTCCAGCGCGTCCGCCGGTGGCGGCTCCGCGTCCGGCCCGGGCACCCCGATCGGCCGTGACCAGCACACTCCGCACCACGAGGTCGATCACACGGCCCAGCCGACGGCGGATCCGCTCGCCATCCGGCTGGAGCAGCTGATCCTCGGTGCCGAGCGCCGGTACACGCCCTTCCAGGCCGCCCGGAGCGCGGGCGTGTCCATGGAGCTGGCCTCGCGCTTCTGGCGGGCCATGGGCTTCGCCGACATCGGGCAGGCCCGGGCGCTCACCGAGGCCGACGTGCTGGCCCTGCGCCGGCTGGCCGGTCTGGTGGAGGCCGGGCTGCTGTCCGAGCCGATGGCCGTGCAGGTGGCGCGGTCCACCGGGCAGACCACGGCCCGGCTGGCGGAGTGGCAGATCGACTCGTTCCTGGAGGGGCTGACGGAGCCGCCGGAGCCGGGCATGACCCGTACGGAGGTCACGTACCCCCTGGTGGAGCTGTTGCTGCCCGAGCTGGAGGAGTTCCTCGTCTACGTGTGGCGGCGCCAGCTGGCGGCCGCGACCGGGCGCGTGGTGCAGGTGGCCGACGACGACGAGATGGTCGACCGCCGGCTCGCGGTGGGCTTCGCCGACCTGGTGGGCTTCACGCGCCTGACGCGGCGGCTGGAGGAGGAGGAGCTCGGCGAGCTGGTCGAGTCCTTCGAGACGACCGCGGCGGACCTGGTGGCCGCGCACGGCGGCCGGCTGATCAAGACCCTCGGTGACGAGGTGCTGTACTGCGCCGACGACGCGGCGACGGCGGCGGAGATCGCGCTGCGGCTGATCGAGACGATGGAGCTCGACGCGCAGATGCCCGAGCTGCGGGTCGGGATCGCCTTCGGCACGGTGACCACCCGGATGGGCGATGTCTTCGGGACCACGGTGAACCTGGCCAGCCGGCTCACGTCCATAGCCCCCAAGGACGCGGTGCTGGTGGACGGGGCGATGGCCGCGGAGCTCTCCCGGACCGGGGCCGCTCCGGTGTCGGAGAAGGAGGCCGAGACGGCGCCCGACGAGGGGGCGTCCTACCGGTTCGCGCTGCAGCCGATGTGGCAGCGGCCGGTGCGCGGGCTCGGCGTCGTGGAGCCCTGGTCGCTGACCCGCAGGAAGCCCAAGAACCCCGCCTGACGCGACTGCGGGCCCCGTGCGGACGGGCGGGCCCCGTGCCTCCTGCCGACGGGCCGGGGCACAGCCGTGCCCCGCAGCGGCGCAGCCTTGACCCGGTGGCCTCCCCGCGCACTAGAGTGCGGCGATAACGCTCGTTAACCGAGAGGGTCGCAGGCATGTCTGAGCAGCGCTTCGGAGAGTTCGTCGCGGTACGTCGGGAGGGCGACGGGCACGTCGCGGAGCTGGCGATGGACCGCCCCAAGGCGATGAACGCGGTGTCGACGGAGATGGCCCGGTCGATCGGCGCCGCCTGTGCGGCGCTCGCGGCCGACCGGTCGGTGCGGGTGGTGGTGCTGTCCTCCACCGCGGAGCGGGCCTTCTGCGTCGGGGCGGACCTCAAGGAGCGGAACTCGCTGTCGGACGCCGAGCTGGTGCGGCAGCGGCCGACCACGCGGGGGGCGTACGGGGGCGTGCTGGAGCTTCCGGTGCCGACGGTCGCGGCCGTGCACGGTTTCGCGCTGGGCGGCGGCTTCGAGCTGGCCCTGGCCTGCGACGTGATCGTCGCCGACGAGACCGCGGTCGTGGGCCTGCCCGAGGTGTCGGTGGGCGTGATCCCCGGCGGCGGAGGTACCCAGCTGCTGCCGCGCCGGGTGGGTGCGGCGCGGGCCGCCGAGCTGATCTTCACGGCGCGCCGGGTGGAGGCGGCCGAGGCGCTGTCCCTGGGGCTGGTGGACTCGGTGGTCCCGGCCGGTCAGGACAGGGCCGAGGCGCTGGCCCTGGCGTCCCGGATGGCGGCGAACTCCCCGGTGGGTCTGCGGGCGGCCAAGCGGGCGCTGCGGCTGGGGCACGGGATGGACCTGGCGGCCGGTCTGGAGATCGAGGACGCGGCCTGGCGGACGGTGGCCTTCTCCGGGGACCGGGCGGAGGGCGTGGCGGCGTTCAACGAGAAGCGCAAGCCGAACTGGCCGGGGGAGTAGCCCGCCGCTGTCCGCCTGTCCGCCTGTCCGCCTGTCCGCCCGTCCGGCGGGTCCCGGGCGGTGTCTCCCCAGCGGCGTCACGCGTACCAAATCGGACAAAAGTCCCTAGCCTGGTGTGATGGGAGTTGACGGGCGGCTACGAGCCGTGGTGGGACTCGCTCAGGCGATGGCCGCGGCGTGCGCGCCGCGGGACAGTGTGCGGGCGGCCGCGCGGGGGGCTCGCGTGGCGCTGGACGGCTCGTTCGCCGCGATCTCCGCGTGGGAGCGGGAGCGGGGGCGCCTGCGGGTGCTCGTGAACGAGGGCGAGCGGCGGGCGGGCGAGGAGGAGTTCCCCGAGGACGAGTCCTACCCCGTGCACGACTTCCCCGAGATCACCGAGTTCCTGCACGAGCTCTGGGTGGGCGGCGGCGGCCCGCACGCCTGGGTCGAGAGCGCGGTCGGCGACCGGCCGGGGCGGCGCGGGGAGGCCCTGCGCCGCCGCGGCCGCGGGACCTGTGTGGTCGCGCCCATCGTGCTCAGCGGCCGCGCCTGGGGCGAGCTGTACGTCGCGCGGGACGAGGGGCTGCCCGACTTCGACGAGGACGACGCCGATTTCGCCACCGTGCTCGCCGCCGTGGTCGCGGCCGGTCTCGCGCAGAACGAGCGGCTGGAGGAGGCCCGGCGGCTCGCCTTCACCGACCCGCTGACCGGGCTCGCGAACCGGCGGGCGGTTGACATGCGGCTCGACGAGGCCCTGGAGGAGCACCGGCGGACCGGGGTGGTCGTCAGCCTCGTCGTCTGCGACCTGAACGGGCTGAAGAAGGTCAACGACACCCTCGGCCACGCCATGGGCGACCGGCTCCTGGAGCGGTTCGGGTCGGTCCTGAGCCTGTGCGGGGCGATGCTGCCCGGATCGCTGGTGGCCCGGCTCGGCGGCGACGAGTTCTGCCTGGTCGGGGTCGGCCCGACGGCGGACGAGATCGTGCGCGTCACCGAGGAGGTGTGCACCCGGGCGGCCGAGCTGGAGCTGGGCGAGGGGGTGGCCTGCGGCGTGGCCTCCACCGGGGACCCGATCGGGCTGGTGAAGTCCTCCCGGCGGCTGTTCCGGCTGGCGGACGCCGCCCAGTACAAGGCGAAGGCCGCGCGCTCGCCGAAGCCCGTCGTGGCGGGCCGGGACACCGCGGTGGTCCGGCTCGCGGACGCCGCCGCCGAGGAGGCTCCCGGGGAGCGGCGCCGCTTCCGCGGCCGTCAGTGACCGGCCGCTCGCGCTACCGGCCCGTAAGGGGTCCAGCCGCGCCGCGATCGTGACAATTTCAGCTAGTGACATGAAGCGATTCAATCCGTAGGGTGCTGAATATGGATATGCACACTGTCGTGGTGGGGACGTCCGGGACCACCGCCGAGGACGTCATCGCCGTAGCCCGCGGCAACGCACGCGTCGAGCTCTCCGCGGAGGCGCTCGACGCACTCGCCCGGGCCCGCGAGATCGTCGACGCCCTCGCCGCCAAGCCCGAGCCCGTCTACGGGGTGTCCACCGGGTTCGGTGCGCTCGCCTCCCGGCACATCAGCCCCGAGCTGCGCGCTCAGCTCCAGCGCAACATCGTCCGCTCGCACGCCGCCGGCATGGGCCCGCGCGTCGAGCGGGAGGTCGTCCGCGCGCTGATGTTCCTCCGCCTCAAGACCGTCGCCTCCGGTCACACCGGCGTACGCCCCTCCGTCGCGCAGACCATGGCCGACGTGCTCAACGCGGGGATCACCCCCGTCGTCCACGAGTACGGCTCCCTGGGCTGCTCCGGCGACCTCGCGCCGCTGTCCCACTGCGCGCTCGCCCTCATGGGCGAGGGCGACGCCGAGGGCCCGGACGGCACCGTCCGCCCCGCCGGCGAACTGCTCGCCGAAGCCGGCATCGAGCCCGTCGTGCTCCGCGAGAAGGAGGGCCTCGCCCTCCTCAACGGCACCGACGGCATGCTCGGCATGCTGGTCATGGCCCTCGCCGACCTCGGCAAGCTCTACACCTCCGCCGACATCACCGCCGCCCTCACCCTGGAGGCGCTGCTCGGTACGGAGAAGGTGCTCCAGCCCGAGCTGCACGCCATCCGTCCGCACCCGGGGCAGGGTGCCTCCGCCGCGAACATGGCCGCCGTCCTCAAGGGCTCCGGGCTCGTCCGCCACTACCAGGAGGAGACCGCCCCGCGCGTGCAGGACGCCTACTCCGTGCGCTGTGCCCCGCAGGTCGCCGGCGCCGGCCGCGACACCATGGCGCACGCCGCCCTGGTGGCCTCCCGCGAGCTGGCCGCCTCCGTCGACAACCCGGTGGTGCTGCCCGATGGGCGCGTGGAGTCCAACGGCAACTTCCACGGGGCCCCGGTCGCCTACGTGCTGGACTTCCTCGCCATCGCGGCCGCCGACCTCGGTTCCATCGCCGAGCGCCGCACCGACCGGCTCCTCGACAAGAACCGCTCGCACGGCCTGCCGCCGTTCCTCGCGGACGACGCCGGCGTGGACTCCGGTCTGATGATCGCCCAGTACACGCAGGCCGCCCTGGTCAGCGAGATGAAGCGGCTCGCGGTGCCGGCCTCGGCCGACTCGATCCCCTCCTCCGCCATGCAGGAGGACCACGTCTCGATGGGCTGGTCGGCCGCGCGCAAGCTCCGTACCGCCGTCGACAACCTGACGCGGATCATCGCGATCGAGCTCTACGCGGCCACCCGCGCCATCGAGCTGCGCCACGGGCTGACCCCGGCCCCGGCCAGCCAGGCCGCGATCGCGGCCGCCCGCGCGGCGGGTGTGCAGGGTCCCGGGCCGGATCGTTTCCTCGCCCCCGACCTGGCCGCCGCCGACGAGTTCGTCCGTACGGGCGGCCTCCTGGCCGCGGTGGAGCCGGTGACGGGTCCGCTCGCCTGACGGCAGGCCGCGTACACGGCGAAGGGCCGCCCCGGGACCAGGTCCCGGGGCGACCCTTCGCCGTGTCTACAGCGCGTGCGAGCGGCGGACCGAGAAGGTCACGAAGCCCGCGCCGACGCCGAGGAAGAGGGTGCCGCCCAGGAGGTAGGGGGTGGTGTCCACGGATCCGGTGTCGGCGAGCAGGGGCTGCGGGTGCGAGGCCGGTCCGGAAGTCGTTCCGGTGACCGTCCCGGGGGCGTCGGAGCCGTCGGAACCGGTCGCGCCGGTGGCCGCCCCGGCGGTGTTCGCGCCCGCGGGCACGCCGGAACGGGTCTCCTCGGCACCGGCTGAGGTGGCGCCCGCCGAGGGTACGAACCACAGGGCGGCGAGGAGGGTGGTCGCTCCGAGAGCGGTGAGCAGCGGTCGGCGTGCGGACACGGTGCGATCCCCCTTGTGGCAGCAGCGAATTGGCCGTGTGCGGTGATGCTACGGAAAGGGGCGGGTCGTGGGAAAGTCGGGGCTTCCGCGGGCTTACTCTCCGTCGTATGAACGCTTCTGAGACATCACGTTACGTACGACTTCGGGTGGATTTGGTGCTGGAAGTGCCGGACGTCCAGGCACTCACCGGAGCCGCGCTCGACCACATCAAGGCCGACGAGTTCATGCCGGACGAGGAGCGCGGCCACGCCGAGTCCGCCGTCCGCGAGGACGAGTCGGAGGCCCTCGCCTACCTCGTCGACCCCACTGACCTGGTCGCGGACATCCCCGGCGTGGAGCTCGCCCAGGCCTCCTGGAGCAGCGAGCCCGTCGAATACGACCCCGAGTCCATGGAGTGGGACCTGGACGAGGAAGATGGGGACTTCGACGAGGAACCCGACAACGCCTGACCGTGTGGTGGACCACATCCGAACGGAATGTGGAACCGGCCGGTGCCGTTAACGCGTTGTCAGGACCAGGCAGGGGGTCTGCCCCCTGCCCGGCCAACCCCGGGGACGGCCAGCCTCCGGGGTATCCGGCAACGATGGAGTGGCGTGTGAGGACGGACAGTATGCGGCGGAGAAGGTCCCTGGTGGCCATATCCGCCGTGCTCGGTGGGGTACTGATGCTCACGGCATGCGGCGGCGGGGACGACGCGAAGCCGAAGGGCTCCGAGACCGGCAAGGCCCAGGCGGACGCCGACGCGGCAGCCGCCAAGGACACCTCCAAGGCCAAAATAACCATCACGCCGAAGGACGGGGCCACGAACGTCGGCCTCAACGACGCGGCCAACGTGGCCGTCGCCGACGGCACCCTCACCCTGGTCGAGCTGAAGACCAGCGAGGGCACGGCCGTGGCCGGCAAGATCGCCGCCGACGGCAAGAGCTGGAAGCCCGACGCCGCGCTGAAGCGCTCCACGAAGTACGCCCTGGCGGCGACTGCCAAGGACGCCGACGGCAAGGAAGCGCACGAGAACGCCTCCTTCACCACCATCTCCCCGGAGAACAGCTTCGTCGGCTCGTTCATACCGGACGAGGGCCAGACGGTCGGCGTGGGCATGCCGGTCTCGATCACCTTCAACAAGCCGATCCAGGACAAGAAGGCCGTCCAGGCGGCCATCTCGGTCAGCTCCAGCAGCGGCCAGGAAGTCGTCGGCCACTGGTTCGGCACCCAGCGCTTGGACTTCCGCCCGGAGAACTACTGGCAGGCGAACTCCACCGTCACCATGAAGCTGGCGCTGGAGGGCGTCCAGGGCGCTCCCGGCGTCCAGGGCGTCCAGAACAAGACCGTCACCTTCAAGATCGGCCGCAGCCAGGTCTCCGAGGTCGACGTGAAGAGCAAGAAGATGACGGTCACCCGGGACGGCGCGGTCATCAAGACCATCCCGATCTCGGCGGGCTCCCCGGAGAACCCGACCTACAACGGTCAGATGGTGATCTCCGAGAAGTTCAAGGAGACCCGGATGGACGGCTCCACCGTCGGCTTCAAGGACAGTGAGGGCAAGGGCGAGTACGACATCAAGGACGTCCCGCACGCCATGCGGCTGTCCCAGTCCGGCACCTTCATCCACGGCAACTACTGGGGCGCCGACTCGGTCTTCGGCAGTGCGAACACCAGCCACGGCTGTGTCGGCCTGAACGACGCCAAGGGCGCGGGCGACCCGAACCAGCCCGCCGCGTGGTTCTTCGACAACTCGCTCATCGGCGACGTGGTCACCGTGAAGAACTCCCCGGACAAGACCATCAAGCCCGACAACGGCCTCAACGGCTGGAACATGGGCTGGGCGGAGTGGAAGGCCGGCTCGGCCGCCTGACCTCCAGCACCGCGCACGCCGGACGGCGGGGACCCTTCACGGGGTCCCCGCCGTTCGTCTTGGGCGCGTGTTCCGGCGCGGCGCGGCCCAGCGCGGGCGGGGCCGTGCCGGTCAGGCCCCGGTGACGGTGACCGAAAACCGCTCAGCGACGGGCCCGGGGCACGTCTAGTGTCGGCGGCATGATGATCCACTCCCTCGACCTTCCTCCGACCGACGCCGCGATCGACGCCTGGCTGGCGGTCCTGACCGACGCAGGGGCCGCCGATCTGCCGCAGCAGCCCGTACCGTCCCGCAGGGAGGTCGCCGGGCGGCTGTGCGTCAGGCCGGCGCGCGGCCGGCCCGTGCTCTGGGCGACGGACGGGGGCGAGGGCGTAGCGGCCCTGGTCCTGTTCACGGACGAGGGCAACACGCACACCGCGTTCCTGGACGTGCTGACCGTACGGCCGCAGGAGCGGCGCCGGGGCGCGGGTACCGCCCTGTGGGAGAGGGTCCGCGAGCAACTGCTCGCGGACGGCCGGACCTCGGTCGCCACCCTGGTGGACCTGGGCGGCCCGGGGCAGGCGTTCGCGGAGTCGCTCGGCTTCGAGAACGTCCTGCCGATGGCCTGGTACGAACAGGAACTCCCCGCCGACGGGGCCGCGCAGGTCCCGGCCACCCCCGGATACGAGCTCCTGACCTGGCACGGCCTGGTCCCCGACGCCTGGGCGCCGGCCGCCGCCGCGGCCCACGAGGCGATGGAGGACGCGCCGAGCGGAGAGATGGACGAGCGGATCCCGGTCTGGACGGCGAAGTGGCTGCACGCCATGCAGCAGGTGATCATCGACCGGGGCGGGGAGCTGATCACGGTCGCAGCCGTGACCGACGCCGGCGAGGTGGCGGCGTACACCGAACTCGTCCTGCCGGACCCCTCGGGCCCGCGCGCCCTCCAGTACGACACGGTGGTCGTCCCCGGCCACCGCGGCCACGGCCTCGGCCGTGCCGTGAAACAGCGCATGGCGGCCGAAGCCGCCGCACGCCACCCGGCGCTGCGCCACATCGCCACGACGGTGGCCGACGCGAACACCCCCATGCGTACGGTGAACGAGTCCATCGGCTACCGGCGGGGGCGCGGGGCGGGCATCTTCCAGCTCAAGCTGTAGCCGGATCCGGATCCGGACCCCGGCCGCCGTCGGCCGTGCCGCCGATCGCGCCGGTCACCGGGTGGCCGAGCGTTCCGCCCCTGCTTCCGCCGAGCGCGCGGGCGCCTGCCCGGGTGCCTGCGCGGTCGCCGGCACGGCCGACGGGGCCGACCACGACGCCGGCAGACGCAGCGCGTCCGCCGACGGGGAGCCGGGGGCGGCGTGGAAGGTGACCAGCGACTGCGCCGGGTCGTCCGGAAGCTTCAGCGTCTGGAGGACGGCCTGAAGCTGGGCGCCTCCCACTTCTACGCCACCAGCGACGAGGCCACGTTCGAGGAACTGGCCGGCCGCTTCGACCTGATCCTGTCCACCGTCTCCGCGCCGCTCGCTCCTCCTTCGACCACACCTCCTGGGCCCGCCCGTACGTGACGGTCGTCTGACCCGGCTCCGGCCGGCCTCAGTACCCCTGGGGATGCGCGGACAGCCAGTCGGCGTGCCGCTCGCGCATCCGGTCCCGCTCCTGCGACGTGGGGAGGATGACATCGGCGCCGCCGTCGTACGGGTGGTACATCCGGGTGAGCCCGGCATCCGTGACGAAGGTGCCCGACAGCCTGTCGTCGGCCACCGCGCGCAGCAGCCGGTCGAGGCAGCCCCGCTGCCAGCGGCGGCGGTCGGCGTAGAAGTACCAGCGCGTGTGGAAGGCCGGATCCGGGTCGTAGGTGTCGTCCTCAGTGGTCCACAGCGTGCCCTCCGGGTGGAAGGCACGCCGCTTCACCGACCGGTCCGTGTGCTCGGACACCTCGGACCAGCCGGTGGTCACCACGTACACCTCGTCGCCCGCGAAGAGCTCGTCCAGGACCGTGTTGTACCGGTCCAGGAGCACCGCGTACTCCGCCTCGCCGTCCGGGTAGCGCTTCGACTCCGGCAGGCTGTGGAAACGCACCCACCGGTGGGCGTACACCGTCTTCAGCTCGTGCGGGAACAGCGGGCCGGGAGGCCTGTGCCCCCGCCACAGACGGGTCAGCGCTTCGTGCGCGGGGTCGACGACGGGGGCACTCACGCCCCGGGGGCCTTCGCCACACCGATCGGGCAGGACACGCCCGTGCCGCCGATGCCGCAGTAGCCGCCCGGGTTCTTGTCCAGGTACTGCTGGTGGTGCGCCTCCGCGGGCCAGAGGGGGCGCTCGGCCGCCGGCAGCACCGCCGTGGTGATCGGGCCGTAGCCCGAGGAGGCCAGGACCTGCTGGTAGGCCGTCCGGGAGGCCTCCGCCGTCGCCTGCTGGTCAGGGGAGTGGGTGTAGACCGCCGAGCGGTACTGGGTGCCGACGTCGTTGCCCTGGCGGAAGCCCTGGGTGGGGTCGTGGGACTCCCAGAACAGCTTCAGCAGCGCGGCGTAGGAGACCTGGGACGGGTCGAAGACCACGCGAACCACCTCGGTGTGGCCGGTCAGACCCGAGCAGACCTCCTCGTAGGTCGGATTCTCGGTGAAGCCGCCCTGGTAGCCGGCCAGCGTGGTCCACACCCCGGGGGTCTGCCAGAACTTGCGCTCCGCGCCCCAGAAACAGCCCAGACCGAAGTCGGCGACCTCCAGGTGCGCGGGATAGGGGCCGGACAGCGGATTGCCCAGCACGGTGTGCCGGTCGGGCACCGGGAACAGCGGCTCCGCGCGGCCCGTCAGGGCCTCCTCGCGGGTGGGGAGCTCGGGCGTACGGCGGTACGAGAACATGGATTCCCTCCTTGTGGGAGTGACAACGTGCGAAGGGCGGGCCGGGATTCCCCGACCCGCCCTCCGCGACCGCACGGGTCACAGACCCGGCGTCACCTCGCGCACCGCCCAGTCCCGCGCGTGCACGTAGCGGGACTTCGGCCAGTAGTACCAGGGCATCGCCCCGATGTGTCCGTCGATGTGGCGGAACTGCTCGACCGCCTCCGCGTCCCGGTCCTGCCAGAACAGGAACCACGCGAGCGGGTGACGCAGCCGGATCGACCGCCAGTCGCCCGGATCGGCCGCCGCCAGGTCGACGAGGGCGGCATCCACCGCCGCGACGACCTCCGGCTCCTTGAAGAAGGTCTCCGGCTTGAGGTCCGACTCGTGCAGTTCCTGCTCGACGTAGGCGATGAGCGGCAGCACGGACAGCAGCTCACCCGGCTCGGCCTTGGCGGCGCACTCACGTGCGAAGGCGAGCGCCAGCTCGTGCGAGCCGCGCCACTTCTGGCTCCAGTACTGCATGGCGTTCGTGTGGGCCGACAGGTTCTTCGGGTCACGCGTCATGATCTGCGACCACAGCTGCTGGTACTGCTCGTGCGGGTAACCCAGGCCCAGGCTGACGGACTGCTCCACCATGTACGGAACCGGGTCCGCGGGGTCCGCCAGCCGCTGGGCCTCATGCGCCAGCTCCTGCGCCTTGGCCAACAGCTCGTGGAAGATCCGGAACTGCTCCTGGGTGGTGTGGCTGGCCCGCGCGGAGCCCCGCACGTTCCACGCCACCAGGACGCCCGTGTCCGCGTTCACCAGCGCCGCGGACGCGTCCGACGGCCTGGCCGCGCGCCAGGCCAGCAGCCAGGTGTCGTCGTCGGCAGCCACCTCGGACAGGACGCGGACGCGCTGCCAGCGCTCCTCCCAGTCCTGCCCGGCCGCCTCCAGATAGGCCGCGCCCGCTTCCCAGTCGCCGGCCTTGACCGCCGCGACGGCGGCGGTCCGCTCGGGCGGCACGGGCAGTGCGTTGTCCGTGTCGAGGTCGGCCTCCGGTACGAAGCCCAGCGCGACGACCGCCGCGGCCTGCCGCGCCTTCCGCTCGGCCTTGGCGGCGGCCGTTTCGGCGTTCGTGGCGTCGGTCCGGCCCTCGATGACGGCGATCTCCGCCTCCAGCCGCTTCGCCTTGCGGATGTAGTAGACGCCGCGCAGAACCTTGAACGCGCCGAACAGCAGCACGGCGCCCAGGATGTAGAGGCCGATCACGGGGCAAGCACCAGCTTTCGCAGGGATTCGGTGTCGGGCAGGTCGGCGACGGCCGCGTCCAGGGCCGCGCCCAGGCGGTCCTCGAAGCCGTCGGCCGGGTAGCTCAGGGAGGCCGAGTCGGACCAGGACAGCTGCCAGCGGGCGGCGCCGCGGGCCGTCAGTTCGACGGTGACCAGCTGGTTCAGGGCGCGCCGGACGACCGGGCGGGCGAACTCGCGGGCCGTGCGGCCGGTGGCCGCCTCCGCCTCCTCCGACTTCGGGAAACGGTCGGCGATGCGCCAGCGCACCGCCGGGTCGGCGTCGAACGCGTCCAGCACGGCGTCGAGCCCGGGGCCGGCGCCCTCGGCGGCGAAGGCCTCGCGGATGTCTTCCGCGCCCTCGCCGACGTACTTGGTCATGGACTCGTGGACGAGGTCCTCCCAGTCGACCCGCTTGAGCGCGAGCGCCTCCGGGGTGAGGACGACCTGCTCCAGCGCGGCCAGCGCCGCGTCGGCGTCGGCCAGCAGCTCCAGGGCCGGCCGGGCGGCCTGCCCGGCGCGGCCGTCGTCGGGCAGGGCCTCGATGCGGGCCACGCGCTCGGCGAGCGCGGGGTGGGAGTCGTAGGGGGAGGTGGGCTCGGTCGACAGTTCCTGGCGCAGCTCGTCCAGGTCGGCCGAGCGCGCGGCCAGGAGCCGGCGCAGGCCGCCGAAGACCTCGCCCGGGCGCGGCAGCAGGCCGGCGCCGACACCGAGGGTGGCGTAGGAGCCCATGTAGAAGTCGTGCGCCGAGCCGAGGGCGTTCAGCTCGCGCAGCGCGGACGCGGCGGAGTCGCGGCCGGCGACCCGGACCGAGGCGAGGTCGGCGGCGAGCTCCTGGCGGCGGGAGGTGGAGCGGGTGGCGCGCATGTAGAAGTTGCCGTACGCGATGTAGATCTTGGCCATGGCGCGGTACATCGCGCCCTCGCCCGCGGTGTCGACGCCCTTGGCCTTCTTGCCCTTGGCGATCCGCTTCTCGTCCTTGCGCTCCTGCTTCGCGCGCTCCTTGGCCACCTTCTTGTCGGCGCGGTCGTGGAAGTAGCCGATGGTGCGGATCAGTTGGGCTCGGCCGCGGGCGATCAGCGGGGTGAGGCGTGTGTCGAAGTTGGCGTAGTGGCCCATCTCGTGGGCGAGCACCGCGCGCAGCTGCATCTCGTCCAGGCCCGTCATCAGCGGCAGGCCGAGGTAGAGGCGGCGGGTGCCGGGCCGCAGGCCCAGCAGCTTGGCGTCCTCGCCGACGGCCGCGTTCACCTCGTCGATCAGCACGATCTCGTCGGGGGCGCGGGTGCCGACCTGCTGCGCGATGTCGCGCACGACCGCCCACAGCTCGGGCTCCTGCGCCTCGGTGACCGTGACACCGGCCAGGGGCTCGCCCTTGGGGGTGCGCAGCATGAACATGCCGCGCACGATCGGGACGGTGAGGACCAGTGAGACGAGGACCAGCTTGGCCACGATCGGGCCGTGCAGTGTGGTGACGACGGCGTAGTCGATGCCGCCGAGCGCGGCCAGCAGGAACACGCCGAGCAGGTAGAAGCCTGCGAGCAGGACGAGAGCGCGCAAGGCGCGCAGTGAAGCGCCCATATGGACAGATCCCCCCACGGGAACGAAAAAGAATGGGTGGCAGGGCAGAAGGCCACGGCCACCGCCGCATCATGCGGCCTGTGATTACTTACAGCAACTTTATTCGCCAAGGATCCCCGCGGGCACCCGGGGTGGACACACCGGGCAGTGCGCCCACCCCACCCCGCGCAGCGCCACGGCCCCGGCCGGGCAAAGCCCCACCCCGCCGGGCCGAACCACCGCCCCGTCGGCCAAGACCGTGGATCCGTAGACCGGCCCGGAGGGCTACCGCGCCAGCGTCGCCGGCGACCCGCCGTTCGCCTCGTACCCCGCCACCGCCATCGCCCGGTACAGCGCGTACGCCGCGGCCGGGTTGTCCGCCTCCGACCACGGCAGCGCGCCCACGTACCCGTCCACGTGCCGCACCTGCTCCATGGCCTCCGCCCAGCGCTCCATGCAGACCAGGAACATCAGCAGCAGGTGCCGTACGTGCGCCACCATCGGGTCGTCCTGCCGCGCCGTGTGCACCGCGTACAGCGCGCCCTCCACCGCCCGCGTGACGACCGCGCCCCGGAAGAAGCTCGGGCTCAGCACGATGTCCGGCTGGTTCTCGCGCAGCGCGAACATCGGCAGGGCCGCCAGCAGCGAGCCCTGCGGGGCGCGCGCCGCGGCCGCGTGTGCGAAGGCGTCGGCCTTCTCCCGCGAACCGTGCCACTTCGCACCCCAGTAGTGCAGCGCGGCGAGATGGGCGCCCATGTGCTCCGGGGCCCGGTCGACGACCTTCGCCCACAGCTCGTCGAACTCCGCCTCCGGGTACGCCAATCCCCGCGCGATCGCCAGCTCCGTGATGTACGGGACCGGGTCCCCCGGGGCCAGCGGCGCGGCCTTGCGGCACGCTTCCCGGGCCTCCTCCAGGATGATCCGGTGGTCCTCGGAACCGACCCCGCCCGAGTGCCGCCACGCCTGCTGCACCAGCAGCTCCGCGTGCACCTGCGCGCCGCCCGGGTCCTTCTCCGCCTCCAGCCGCCACGCCTTCAGCCACTGCGCGCCCGTCCCGGGCTGCGCCATCAGTTCCAGGGCCGCGGCCCCGCCGAAGGCCTGCACGCGCTGCCAGCGCCGCTCGCCCTCCCGCGGGGTTCCGGCGAGCAGCTGCGAGGCCGCCTGCCACCGGCCGGTGAGCCGTACGTTGTCGAGGGCGTCCATCAGGTCCTGGTCGGGCCCGGGGATGCGGATGTCGAGTTCTTCCTGCCGGTCGAATCCGTAGTTCGCCGGATCGGCGGCGTCGGGGCTGCCCGGCGCGACCAGGCGGATACCACGGCGCCGGCGACGTATGTACGGACCGACGATGAACACGATCATGAGCATCGCGAACACGAACCACAGAATCTCCATGCCTCCAGCGAACCAGACCGAGGGGGGAGCAGGCCAATAGGGGGCCCGGCCCGGGCCGGGCATAGCATCGGACCATGAGCGACGACAGCCACGAGCACCAGAGCTTCGAGACCCGCGCGATCCACGCGGGCAATACGGCGGACCCGCTGACCGGCGCGGTCGTGCCCCCGATCTACCAGGTCTCCACCTACAAGCAGGACGGCGTCGGAGGGCTCCGCGGCGGCTACGAGTACAGCCGCAGCGCCAACCCGACCCGCACCGCGCTGGAGGAGAACCTCGCGGCCCTGGAAGGCGGCCGTCGCGGTCTCGCCTTCGCGTCCGGACTCGCCGCCGAGGACTGCCTGCTGCGTACGCTGCTCGCCCCGGGCGACCACGTGGTCATCCCGAACGACGCGTACGGCGGAACCTTTCGCCTCTTCGCGAAGGTCGTCTCCCGCTGGGGCGTGGAGTGGTCGGTAGCCGACACCTCCGATCCCGAGTCGGTACGCGCGGCCCTCACCCCGAAGACGAAGGTCATCTGGGTCGAGACCCCCTCAAACCCGCTGCTCGGCATCACCGACATCGCCGTGGTCGCCGGCATCGCGCGCTCGGCCGGCGCCAAGCTGGTCGTGGACAACACCTTCGCCTCGCCGTACCTCCAGCAGCCCCTGGCGCTGGGCGCGGACGTGGTCGTGCACTCGCTGACCAAGTACATGGGCGGGCACTCCGACGTGGTCGGCGGCGCGCTGGTCGCCGCGGACGCGGCGCTGGGCGAGGAGCTGGCCTACCACCAGAACGCGATGGGCGCGGTGGCCGGGCCGTTCGACTCCTGGGTCGTGCTGCGGGGCATCAAGACCCTGGCCGTGCGCATGGACCGGCACGCGGAGAACGCGGGCAAGATCGTGGAGCTGCTCAAGCGCCACCCGAAGGTCACCAAGGTCCTGTACCCGGGCCTGCCCGAGCACCCGGGTCACGAGGTCGCGGCCAAGCAGATGCGCAACTTCGGCGGCATGATCTCCTTCCAGGTCGCCGGCGGCGAGGAAGAGGCGGTCGCGGTCTGCGGCCGCACCAAGATCTTCACCCTGGCCGAGTCCCTGGGCGGCGTCGAGTCCCTGATCGAGCACCCGGGCCGCATGACGCACGCGTCGGTGGCCGGCTCGGCGCTGGAGGTCCCGGCGGACCTGATCCGCCTGTCGGTCGGCATCGAGAACGCCGACGACCTCGTAGCGGACCTGACCCAGGCCCTGGGCTAGCCCGCCCCCCCCGCCGGGCCCCGCCCGGGCCCGGCGGCCCCCAGCCCTTCCGGCTGCGCCGATTCCAGCCTCGCCGGCGTTTGAGGCGCGGGGTCTGGTGTAGGTCCAACACCCTGGGACCCACCGGCTAGCGGGACGTATCCGCAGGTCACATGGGGTACAACATGGCTACGGCTACCCTCGCGCGCTCTGCCCGGCAACCTTTGCCCTCTACCTATGGCATGGAAACGACAACTCATCAGGGCGTGTGCCCCTGCCACGGCCGCCCGTGGGTGGACCTGCTGCTACGTAAGTCGAAGGTTGTCCGCGAGGGTGAGCGCGCCCTGTCCATCCGTGCGCAGGAGGACAGGGGCCGCGCGTGGGCCGACGAACACGGCTACTGCGTTCGCAAGGTCTGGAAAGAGAACCTGTCCGCCTGGTCGGACGTGCGGCGCCCGCGGTACGACGCTGCCATGGCTGCCGTGATGAACGGCGAGGTTCCGTGCCTCTGGGTGTACGCGCTCGACAGGTTCAGCCGCAAGGGTGCGGAAGCGGTGGTGCCGATCCTCGGTAAGGCACGCGTGATCTTCGACTATGAGCGGCTTGACTCGATGGACGAGCGGGACCGCCGTTGGATCATCGACCGGGCCGAGAACGCGCGGGAATACTCGCAGCGGCTGAGCCACAACGTGCGCACCACGAAGGCTAAGCAGCAGCGCGAGGGACGGTGGCTGTCCAAAGCCCCGTTCGGGCTGGTTGCCGACCCCCTGACACGCAAGCTCACTCCCGACCGGAGTCCGTACCTTTGCTTGGTGGACGGACGGCGGGAAGTCACTCCATGGGAAATCGTGTGCCGCATCTTCCGCGAGATCGCCAATGGCACTCCATCGCGGGTGCTGTCTCGGATCATGAACGCTGAAGGACTCCGGACCGGTACCGGAGTGTTCTGGCGGGCTGATGCTATCCGGGCGATCATCATCCACCCCGTATACGAGGGGTGGCTCACGCACTCGCCGGGTGGTAAGGCGCATAAAGACCGGGTCCGGTTCCTGAACCAGGCGGGCGAGCCCGTACGGGTCGTCACGGCAGAGGTACTGCCCGACATGATCTCGGCAGACTTGGCCGCGCGAGCCCGCCGTGTACTCAGCGGCAACCAGATCATCCCGAACGCGCCCAAGGAAGGGCGGCTTGTTCATGCACTCAGCGGGAAATTGAGGTGCGCGGGCTGTGGAAGTTCCATGTCCATGGAAAGCCAGTCGTATAACTGCAACCGGCGAGCTGCCGAGGCAGGATGCCCCCGCCCCGCATCAGTTACCCGCACCGCTATAGAACGGTACGTAGTGCAAGCATGGTCGGCGCAACTGCACGCGGCTGGTGATGAGGACCCACTGTTGATCGCGGTTGCTGAGCGGTGGCAGGTTCTTTCCCGACCCGACGAAGGCGCAGTGCTCAAGGAAGCACGGGCGGAGCTCAAGGCGGCGCAAGCCAAGCTAGACAAGTTCATGGCGGACGACGCTGCCGACTTCTACACGGGCCGCTCTGCCAAGTACCGCATCCCCCACAAGAACGCAGCGGAGCAGCGGCTAGACGCTGCCGAGGAGCGCGTGAAAGCACTGTCAGGCAGCGGGCGAGTGGATCTCACATTCCTCATGGAGGGGCACGCCGAGACGACATGGCACGCTGCTGACCCGATCTTGAGGCGCGACTTGCTCGGCCTCGCCATCAACAGCGTGATCGTCACAAAGTCCCCCGGAAAGGGCAAGCGGTTCGACGGAGCCGAGCGCGCGACGATCGTTTGGGCGACCCCCGAGGGTGGTGAGCCCGCAGGAGACGAGTTCGAGCAAGCGGCGTAGCTCGCTGTACGGCCCGTGACAGCCCCGGTTGGTCCCCCCTTGGCCGCCGGGGCTTTCTGCTGCCCGCAGACAGGCTCCCAAGGCTGCCCCTCCGAGGACTGGGCTGCCCAGCCCTACAGCGGACGAACGGTGTTGGAGTGACGGTTACAACCGGTTTTTTAGTAACACGTAAAAAAATATAGAAGAAGAGAGACAGCCGTCTCAAACGGCACTGCGTCACTAGCCCCCCTCGCGCCCCTTGCTCTACCCAGCAGGTAGGGAAATAGAGCGGAAGCTGGCCGCCGAGCCGGCAAGGGTTGCTCTCTACAGAGACCGGAGCAAGGCAGAGCGAAAGAGTCGCGGGAAACCTCCGCCCTCCACTACTTCAGAGAGTGGGCTACGGCGTACCCGCACAACAGGGGAATCTGGCGGACCGAGTATCTGCGCAACAGTGCTGCCCGCTCACCACGTACCCCGCTAGGACGGGGGTTATTTCGTACCCGCGAACAGGAAACGGAGAGCCATGAACGACAGTCTCAGCCGGTACAACCACCTGGGCGGCAAGCGCGACAAAGATCGGAACCGGGCGGACGCCTGGGCGCGAGATGAAGCAATGGAGCGTCTGGCTCGCCTCCGGGATTCCAGTCCGGAGGCGTATGACCGCATGGGTCCCCTTGTCCGCATGAGTCTGGGTCACTACGAGAACGACAAGAAGATTGCCGCGCAGTATGGGCGCGACGTAAACAAGGGTGGTAATTGAGTATGTCTTCTGAGATCGAGAAGGCGGCGGCGCAGGTCGCCAAGCTGCGCGCGCAGACAGAAAGGCTGTCGGGTCCGCTCGCCGACGCCGAAGCGCTGCTGAGGGCAGCGGAGGACGCCGAGTCCGTTCGACGTGCTGAGCGTGCGACTGACTACAACCGTCGAGTGGTCGAGACGTGGCGGGAGCGCGCTGACACTGTGGCCAGGTCCGGTGACGCTGCCCGGGAACGGTTCCTCGATGCGCTGTCCGTTGAGCCGTGGTTCGCTGCCTACGTTGAATGCCGGGCCGCCCGGCATAAGCGTGGGCACGTTCTATTGAGCCGAAACTGATGGGTTTCCTATTGGATCGTGTAGCGGACGTGCCGGCCGTGGAAGTAGCCGGTCACGATGTGGGGTTGCCGCTGCCGG
>NZ_JBIAVJ010000027.1:53002-145167 GCF_042894025.1 Streptomyces sp. NPDC001549 | reverse complement strand
GCTCGTCCTGGACCTCTCGCTCCTCCGCGATGGGTGCCAGGCGGGCCGCGGCACGCACCTGCTGCACGAGCGGCGTGGGAAGCAGTGTCTCCGGGGCGACCAGCAGGTACTCCTCTTCGACCCCAACAGTGATCATGCTGGGAGTTACCCCGAACCCGCCGTGATCATCCAGGCGACGGAACCATCCGGCCGTAGCTGGTGCCACCTCGGGGCGGAAGCCATCCCCCGCGCCCCCGTGTGGTGGTCGTCACGCGGCCACTGCGTCTCAGAGCCGGTGGCATCTGCCACCCCGTCGACAGGGCCCGCTGCGGAGAGGGCACTCGCAGTCCGCGGTTCAGGGTTCCGGCGTACGGGTGGCCTCGCGTCGACCCACTGGTGTGGTGGATGACCGAGCCGGGGCGGCTGGTACGTGCTGCTGGTGCCTCGGCCGTGCCGGGAGCTCCCGCCCTGCCCGCGCCCGCCGTCACTGCAGGTCCGGGCGGGGAGATCGGCCCAGCCCAATGCGCCCGAGAGCGAACAGGATGCGCCCGAGAGCGAGCAGGCGTCTGTCCCGTCGTGCGGATCAGCCGTGGGGAGTGCTCGGCGACCCCGGGTGTCGCGGCCGCGAACGGACTCTGCGCCGCAAGGGCCTGCTCTCCGGCGGCCCGACTCCGGCGCTGCCCGAGTCGCATGATTACCCAACAAATAATCAGTATGGGGTAATTTCTTGCAAGATCCCTATGTGCCTCAGACATGATGCGCTGTCATATTCCTGCCAGGTTGCCCCGTTCATCTCGTGCACCCATCAGGGGAAGGCAGGAAAATGGGCAGGTTCAGGTACGGAACCACGGCGTCGGCCATCGCGCTGGCCGCCTTGGGGTCGCTCGCGGCCGCGGGAGGCACGGCTCACGCGGAAGCGGGTCAGGACACCATCAGCATGCTGAAGCAGGAGAAGACCCAGTGGTGCTGGGTCGCCTCCGGGCTGACCATCGCCAAGTTCCAGGGCTTCGGCTCCACACAGACGGACTTCTGCAACCGGGCTCAGCCCTACTACGGCTGCAACAACCAGCCCGCCACGCTCGACGACATGGCCAGGGGCTGGAGCAGTCTCGGCATGGCCCACACCGGCTCGGGCCTGAGCAGCGCGGCCACGTTCAACCAGGTGTACACCGACGTCAAGGCGGCCCGGCCGATCGGTGCCCGCATCGGGTGGACGTCCGGTGGCGGCCACATGAACGTGGTCTACGGCTTCGACACGTCGAACACCACGATCGCCGTGGCCGACCCGTGGCCGGAGACCACCACGTACACGTGGTGGAACTACAACGACTACGTGAGCAACAGCTCGTCCAAGTGGACCCACTCCCGCATCGGTATCTCCCGCTAAGGCAGGCGACATGCGCGACACCAGCGGCACCGAAATGTCCAGCAAGCGGACGGCCTCTCGCTTCTCCCGTCTGTCCCTCGTCATCGCAGTGAGCGCATCCGCGCTGCTGTCCGTCGTCGGTCCGACGCACGCGGTCCCGGCCAAGGACCCTCTCCCGGCCGACATCCCCGACTACCAGGCCGCCCTCGACGCGGTGAAGTCCACCGACGTCCGCAACGCCGTCTGCCGCTTCCTGCGCACGCCGGTGCCCACCGGCGACGCCGGCGAGCCGGTGCAGACGATCCCCGAAACGGCCGAGCCCTGCCAGGGCCTCCCGGTTTTCACGATCAAGGACCCGGTGGCCCGGAACGAGATCACGCCCGGGTTCGTCGCGGGCACCGCCCAGCCACTGCCCACCGAGGCGATCAAGCTGACAGGGCTGGTCTCCTCGCTGAGCACCACCGTCAACGGCCGCGACGCCACCGTCATGCTCGCCCCCACCCAGGGCGGCGGCTGGCACCTGGCAGCCGTGCGCGACGGCGACAGCGACGCCACGTACGCCGGCAAGGCCACCGTGGGCACGCTGGTCTTCACCGAGCCGCAGATCCGCGGCTGGTACCAGCTCAAGCTCACCACCGTCGAGCCCCTCAACGACCAGGCCCGGCAAGGACTGGGCGGCCAGGCGTCGGTGTCGCTCGGTGACTACCAGAAACTGGTCAAGGCCCGCTACGCCGACAAGCTGCCCGGCTCGGAGTACGACACCACGGGCTACTCCAGCGGTTACAGCCTCCAGCGCACGGCGGATGACGCCCCGTCCTCCACGCTGCTCCTTGCCGGCGGTTCCGGCACAGCACTCGCCCTGGCGGGCGGAGCCGCCGTGCTCCGCCGGCGCCGGCGCGCAAGCACCCGCTGAGCCCAACCCCGTAGGCCCCCTCGCTCCGCCCTGGCAGCCGGCCGGGACGGAGCGAATCCCCGTCCGGCCGGACCGCCACCACGGTCCGGCCATGGCGGACGGGCTACGGGTTGCGCCTTTCCCAGCGCGCCTCTGATCGCCGTCTCCGGCCGTACGAACGACGTTGCCGAGCTGGATTTCACCCGCCGACTCGCCACGCGCGCTCACAGCGGCCTCCAGGCCCTGGACGGGCTGACTGCGCGCGCTGGTTTGCCAGGCCGTCGGCGACGTCCGCACCGCCCCATAGCGCCTTCTCGCATGGAGGGCCAGACGGCGCACCCCGCTCGCCGTGGTGATGGTGGCGTCCTAGCGTGGAGGAGCCCGGGGCCCTGGCCCCGGCCGGGGCCTCTTGCCCAGCCGTGCGATACGGATCCCAGGTCGGTGGCAGGGCTCTGTGGTCGCGGCAGGCCGCACAGCCGCACACACAGCACCGGTGCTCGCACCGGTGGTGGGACGGAGACAGATGGCGCAGTCGTCGTGGAGTGAGTACCGGCCGGGACAAAGGTTCCCGGGGGTGATCGGGCGGACGACCGAGGAGTCGAGTCCGGCGTGGCCGCAGCCGGTGCGCGCGGTGGCGGGTGCGCCGAACGTGCTGTTCATCGTGTTCGACGACACGGGGTTCGGGCAGTTCGGCTGCTACGGCAGTCCGATCGAGACGCCGAATCTGGACGCGCTTGCCGCGGGCGGGCTGCTGTACAGCAACATGCACACCACCTCGCTGTGCTCGCCGTCGCGCTCCTGCATCATCACGGGCCGCAACCACCACGCGAACGGCATGGCGGCGATCACGGAGCTGGCCACCGGCTACCCGGGCTACGACGGGCAGATCCCGTTCGAGAACGGGTTCCTGTCGGAGATGCTGCTGCAGCACGGCTACAACACGTACATGGTCGGCAAGTGGCACCTGACGCAATCGGAGCAGGAGTCGGCCGCGGGCCCGTACGACCGGTGGCCGCTGGGGCGGGGCTTCGAGCGGTTCTACGGGTTTCTGGGCGGGGACACGAGCCAGTGGTATCCGGACCTGGTGTACGACAACCACCAGGTCGAGCCGCCGGCCACGCCGGAGGAGGGCTACCACCTGACGGAGGACCTGGTCGAGCGGGCGATCTCGTTCATCGCCGACGCCAAGCAGGTCGCCCCGGACAAGCCGTTCTTCCTGAACCTGTGCACGGGTGCGGCGCACGCCCCGCACCATGTGCCGAAGGAGTGGGCGGACCGTTACCGGGGCCGGTTCGACGACGGCTGGGACGTCTACCGCGAGCGCACCTTCGCCCGGCAGAAGGAGCTCGGAGTGGTGCCGGCGGACGCGCAGCTGTCCCCGCACGATCCGGACGTGCCCGCGTGGGAGTCGCTCACGCCCGACGCGCGGCGTCTGGCTGCGCGGATGATGGAGGTCTACGCCGGGTTCCTCTCCCACACCGACCACCACCTCGGGCGGCTGCTGGACTTCCTGAAGGAGACCGGCGAGTCCGACAACACGCTGATCATGGTGGTCTCCGACAACGGGGCGAGTCCCGAGGGCGGGGTCACCGGGACCACCAACGAGCTGCAGGCCTTCAACAACGCGCCCGAGACGCTGGAGGAGAGCCTGGCGCGGATCGACGAGATCGGCGGCCCGGCCACGTTCAACCACTACCCGTGGGGATGGACGTGGGCGGGCAACACGCCGTTCCGGCGGTGGAAGCGGGAGACCTACCGCGGTGGCGTCAGCGACCCGTTCCTCGTCCACTGGCCGGCCGGCATCCGGGCCCGCGGTGAGGTCCGCGACCAGTTCGCGCACATCATCGACATGGTGCCCACCGTCCTGGACGTCCTCGGCATCGAGGCACCCGCGACCATTCGGGGTGTCACCCAGTCGCCCCTGCACGGGGTCAGTTTCGCGCACACCTTCGACGACGCAGCGGCGGCGAGCCGCCACCGCACCCAGTACTACGAGATGTTCGGGCACCGGGCGATCGACCACGACGGATGGCGGGCGGTCTGCCCCTGGCCCGGCCCCTCCTTCGCCGAGGCCGGGCGGCCTTTCGGCGCCCCGGTCACCATGGCGGACCTCGACGACCTCGACGCCCACCACTGGGAGCTCTACCGCGTCGACGAGGACATCGCCGAAACCCGGAACCTCGCCCAGGAGCACCGCAGCAAACTCATCGAGATGATCGCACTGTGGTACATGGAAGCCGGCAAGTACAACGTGATGCCGATCGACGGCAGTGCCTTTGCGCGCCTGATGACCGAGCGCCCGCAGATCACCGAGAACCGGACCAGCTACACCCTGCGCCCCGGCACCCAGTCCCTCCCCGCGGCGGTCGCGCCCCGGGTCCTCAACCGCCCGCACAGTGTCACCGCCGACGTCGAGATCCCGCCCGGTGGCGCGGAGGGCGTCCTGATCAGCCAGGGCACCAACGCCGGCGGCTGGTCCCTCTACGTCAAGGACGGCCACCTCCACTACGCCCACAACTACGTGCAGCGGGCCCTGCACCACGTCGCCTCCGGCGAAACCGTGCCCGAGGGGCGGCACGCGCTGCGTTTCGAGTTCGAGCCCACCGGCGCCCCCGACATCGCCCACGGCAAGGGCGCACCCGGCCGCGCCCAGCTCTACATCGACGGCCGCCTGGTCGGCGAGAGCGACATGCCGGTCACCACCCCGGTCACGTTCAATCCGGGCGGCATGGCCTGCGGCGCCAACCCCGGATCGGCCGTCACCCCCGACTACCAGGCACCGTTCCGCTTCACCGGCACCCTGCACAGCGTCACCGTCGACCTGTCCGGAGACCTCATCATCGACGCCGAGAGTGAGATGCGCATGCACATGGCCCGCCAGTGAGCGGGACGCCCCACGGATCTGACAGAACTGTGGTGGCCGCATGGCGCATGCCCCTGCGCGTAGGGCCCTATGGGCATAGCCGCCGCCTGGCCGACGGGCAGCTGCAGTGCGACAGGGCAGGGAGGGCGTTTGCCATGTCGGTGTCTCTGTGCGTGGGACGGCTGTCCGCCGATCGCGTGGACCCGAAGGAGAGGCACCGCACCATCTTCTCCGTCTCGCAACGGCGATCGTGACGGCATGAGTTCCGGACAGGCGCTGCGCTGGCCGAACTCGGGCACGACGGCGGGGGCCGGCTCGCCGGCCACCCGGCCGGCCTGGAAACATCGCGTACCGCTCACCGCCCTCGCGCGCTGTGACGAGCCGCGGAGTGGGGGAGTGAACTGCTGCGCAAGAGTGAAGATCACGCGCGTCGCCGATCGCACAGCGGTCAGGACCGATACGACAGACCTGTCGAGAGTCGCCTTTCCGAAGCCCGCAGCCCGGAAACGGTGGCGCATCTGGTGGAAAGGGATGCCGCTCATGTCTGCACGGTCGACGATCGACCACAACGCCCGCGGATACAGCGTTGAGCTCGCCTATGGGATGGTCCAGGCCGCCGAGCTGGCCTACGAGGACGAGGACGCCATCGAGCAGAAGGCCCGGGAGTGGGGTTTCGACCGGGTGCGCCACCACCACACCCGCTTCACGCCGCCCTTCCCGCTCCAGGACACCCAGGCGTACACCATCGCCAGCGACCGCATGATCATCACAGGCTTCCGGGGCACGGAACCGGCCCAGATCCGCGACTGGCTCTCCGACGCCACCACCCCGCCCTGGCCGGGCCCCGCCGAGACCGGCTACGTCCACTACGGCTTCGGGGAGGCCCTGGACTCCGTCTTCCCCTCCGTCCGCGGCACCCTCGCCGAGCTCCGAGACAACGACCAGAGCGTGTGGTTCACGGGGCACAGCCTCGGCGGCGCCCTGGCGATGCTGGCCGGATGCCGGCTCTACCTGGAGGAGCCCCGCCTGCAGGCGGACGGCATCTAACCTTCGGTCAGCCCTGCACCTGCGACCGGCTGCTGGCCGCCGCCTGCAACAAGGGCTTCAAGGACCGGCTGCACCGCTTCGTCAACAACAACGACATCATCCCCCAGCTCCCGCCCGAGCCCGCGTACACCCACGTCAACACCCTGCGCTACATCGACTCCACCGGTCGCATCCGCTCCTCCATGCCACTGCTCGGCGCCCTCACCGACCGGGCAAAGGGCATGACCGCGGACCTCCTGGCACCGGCCGCCGACGCCGTACGCGACCACCCCGTCAAGCAGTACGTCGCGGCCTTGGAGAAGAACCTCAGCTGACACCGCCCGGCGGAGTCCGGCCAGGGTTGTCATCAGTGAGCGTCCCTGCAAGGGAGCTTGCGGAACGCTGATCCTGGCCGGGACTGCTCGCCCGCCGCAGTGCGATCGTCGCGTGGGGTGGCGAGGGCGGGGAGCCGATCGCCGCGACACCATGTACCGGTCCTGCTCGGCCATCGGTCACGCTGGGTTGGCCGGTCACGGGAGGAGGACCCGCTTGCGCCGGAGACCCTGTACGCCTCCTGTTCCGACCGGGTGCGACATGCCGCCTCTGGCGTAATCGGCCCTTTGGGCCGGTTGGCGGTGTCAGGCTGGACGGGTTGATCACTATCGTGCGAAAGGCCCCTGCCCCGGGTGTACGGGTCGTGTGAGCGGCTCGAGCGGGCCCTTCGGCGACCGCCGGATGGATCCGAGGGTGCCGGGGTTGTGCGTTGGGACCAGGGCACGGTGAGCCGGAACACGTGGCCGGGCGTTGGAGCCACAAGCGCCGAGGGGGTGGAAGAGGCAATGCCCATCCTGGCCGGGCACCGCCTCGTTCCGGTGCCTGGCCACCGAGGCCGGGCACGAGGCCGCCTGGCACGCACCTCGGGGAGACGGTCACCCAGTGAGGTTCCCGTGGCAGCGCGACGAAGGGGTGCAAGCAGCGATGGCCGAAGACGGGCGGAAGTCGAGCACGTTCGGGGTGGACCGGTCGGAGGGGTTCGGCGAGCGGTTGCTGGGCGTGCTGCTGGACCGGGCGCACGAGATGCCGCCGCAGTTGCTCGCCCCGCTCGTCGCGGAGGAGGTGGCCAGGGTCGGTGGCCGGGATCTCTCGATCCTCCTGCAGGACTATGAACAAATGCTGCTCGTGCCGCTGTCAGGCCGGCGGCTGGTGGTCGGCGACCCCGAACCGGTCGAGGACTCCCCGGCCGGCGAGTCGTTTCTGAGCCGCACAACGGTGGAGGTGCCGCAGGACGGCAGTGTGCGGATGTATCTGCCGCTCCTCGACGGCAGTGACCAGATCGGGGTGATGGCCGTCACGCTGGACAGCGTCGATGACGACGACCGGCGGTTGTTGCGTCGGCTCGCCGGTCTGGTGGCGGACATGATCGTCACCAAGGACGCCTACACCGACCTGTTCTTCCAGGCCCGCCGCCGCGCCCCGATGAGCGTGGCAGCCGAGATCCAGTGGTCGCTGCTGCCTCCGCTGTCGATGACTGTTCCTCAGGTCGAGGTGGCCGGAATCCTGGAGCCCGCGTACAAGGCTGCCGGAGACAGTTTCGACTACGCCCTCAACGGCGACATCCTGCATGTGGCCATGATCGACGCGATGGGCCACGGCCTGGACGCGGCGACCATGGCGACGGTGGCCATCGGTGCCTATCGTCATACGCGACGGGCCGACACCGGGCTGTCTCAGGTGTATGCGTTCATGGACCAGGCCATCAATGAACAGTTCGGCCACGAACACTTCGTCACCGCGCAGATGATGTGTCTGAACGTCGCCACGGGCCGGCTGCAATGGGTCAATGCAGGTCACCCGGCACCGCTGCTGATCCGTGACCGCGCCGTGGTGGACCGGCTGGAGAGCCCGACCACATTGCCGGTCGGCTTCGGCGGTGAGCAGCCGCAAGTCAGCGAGCGGATGCTGCAGCCCGGGGACCGGTTGCTGTATTTCACGGACGGCCTGATCGAGGAGCACCAAGCCGGCGGGGAGCAGTTCGGTGAGGAACAACTCATCGAGTGGACCAACCGCGTCGTCCGTGACCACATCGGGGTACGGCGGGTGGTGCGCGCGCTCTCCCACGCCCTGAAACAGGAACGAGGTGGCATCACCAGCGACGACGCGACCATGTTCCTCATCGAGTGGCGCGGGGGCGACGCCGATCATCTCGCCACTCTTGATTGAGCCGGTGTCCACCCGTCCGAACGGTGCCGAAGCCCTCACGGCAAACCAGTTACGTCCCGCTCGCAGCCCGACACCTCCGGCCAGTGCGCACCCATGGACGGCCAATCCGACGACCACGGCCGTCATCGCAGCACTGCGCACCGCCTCGCGGGAGAGTCGCACCACGTACCTCCCGCCGGCCTAGGCTGCGGTCAGGTTGTCCAGGCGGGGGGCCGCTTCTCGCAGAATGCGAGGGCGCCTTCGGCTGCCGAGTTCGTGCGGAAGACAGGTGCGGTGATCGGGTCCTGGACGGAGAAGGCCGCGTGATCGTCACGTCCGCGGGTGGCCTCGACGACCTGTCAGGTGATCCGGACTGCCTCCGGGGAGTTGGCGCGGATCCGCCCGGCGAGGGCTAGCGCGGCGTCCAGGGCTTTGCCCTCGCCGGTGAGCTGGTTGACGAGTCCGTGCCGGGCTGCGTCCGGTGCGGTGAGTGGGGAGGCGGTCAGGAGCATTCCCGTTTGCGGTGGGGAGATCAGCGTGCTGTGGTGGAAGCCGAGTCGTGGGTCGTGCCACCAGGGGACGCCGTCGACGGCAGAAGTTGCCGTCCTGCCCGTACGGACAGTCGCACCAGCCGGTCAGCCCACCGTCCTCGTCCTCGGTCAGCTCGACCTCGTAGGCGTCGGTGCCGTCCACGGTCGCGGTGATCACCGCGACCCCGATGTCCGGCCGGGACACCGCGGACAGATGCCGAGCCCCCGTTCGAAGGAGCGCGTCCCGGCCAGTCGGCGCAGGTCGCCCTCGGTGAAACCCAGAGCATGCGTCACGGGATTCATTCAACCGGAAGGGCACGCCTCACCGCTGGGCACCGGGTCCATGCTCCGGCAGACGGAGATCGCCATGGAATTCACAGCCCGTCACCCCCGTGGAACGGTCGATGCCGGCCTGCTGGAGCAGCTGCCGGCTCAGGCCGGGGCGGGCAAGAGCGACGGGCCGGCCGCGTAGCCCTCAGGCCCCGGGCCGCCCCGGCCTCCACCACGCCCACCAGCAGCGGACCTTAATCCGCCGTCACCTTGGCCACTTTGTGGGCCTGGGGAGTGCCGCCCAGTTCTTTGAGCGCATCGACTTTCATGTACTCGGTGGCCTTCTCCCAGTGCCTCAGTGCCTCGGCGGCCCGGTCGGCCTCGTCCTCGCTGTCGAAGAACGCCAGGACGAGCTGCTGCTGATCCCCTGCGGAGTCTTCCCTGTCTTCCCGCGGGGTCACGGCGTCCTCTCTCGTGATCCCGTGACGTTCGAGATACTCGAAGACCTTTGCCGCACCGTCGGACTTCCCGTCCAGCTCGGACCGCATCCAGTCCCGCATCGCGTTCTCGTGGTCGAGCAGGTCGTCCCCGAGTGCCTTCAGCTCGGGGGTGCCGGCGCCCTTGCCGAGCTGCTTGAACAGCGGATCGACCTCTTTGGTCTCTTCGACCGTGGCCTTCGCGATGCCTTCGAACGTGCGGTAGTGCCGCGCGAGCGCCGCTCCTTCCCGTCCGAGCTTCTCTGCCGTCTCCAGGGTGACGTGAATACCGGCGTCGTGGGCGAAGGGCTCGCAGTAGTGGGTGTTGAACCACTCCATCGTCGCGCACGCCGTCATCTCGTCAGCATGCGCGGGATACATTCCGGCCAGTTCCTCAAAGAGACCCACACCGAAGAACTCGCCCTCCCACGAGAGCTTCAGGATCGTCTTCTCCGTGTGACCGCCGGCGAACCGGTGCTTCTCCATGAATGTCATGACACATACCTCCGCCGCTGTGTCAAACCGAAGTTCCAAGGGCCCCGGGGCCTCTTCGCGTGCCACTACCGCGACGGGCGAGTGTCCTGGCTCGACGTGGGGCTCGCTCCGGTGTCGATCTCCACGCGACAGTTCAGCCGCCGCGGTGACCAGCCGCGGAATCGTGTCCGGACAGGGCCACGCCGCGATGGCGAGCCAAGCGCGCACCCTGGGGCGACAGACGCCCATGTTCGACGACAGCGCCACTTAGCACGCTACCCGGGTCGGATGACCTCCGCCTGCGGCCGTGCCGAGTGGGGCGTACGCGTGAGCGGCCGTAGCCAGGGAGCAGAGGCGCCGCATCGTGCGTAGAACGATCCCGATGGGACGCCGCCTCCTCCCATACCGGGCCCGGCAGGTCGACCAGCTGACCGCCGCTGCATGAACACCCCGGGACGCTCCCCGGTCACCCAGTCGCTCCGCGACCCGCCCCAGGGCGTCCGGGTGGCCGAGCGGATCGGGGCGACGCCGGTCGGGGTCGCCCGGCCCACGTCTTCGGAAGGCTGCAGCCGGGAGTGCCAGGACGGCAGCAGCACTGATCGGCGGCGGCCCGCTCGACCACGGGAAGTGTCCCTTTGACGCGGCGATGCGTTCCGGACCGCGGCGGTATCTGTTCCTTGACGCTCGGTTCCGCTTCCGCGACAGCGTGTGATCGACACCGCCCCGCCCAGGGCGGCACGCTCGACGTCAAGGGGAGTGGTCATGTCCGGCGCCGAGACGCTCTCAGGCTGTCGGTGCGGGGCACGTACTCCTCCAGTCGGGCCGCAGCTGCGAACTCGGCAAGCAGCGGGGGAACCCGTGCTTGAAGGTCCGGCGGCCGAAATCCCGGTCCGTTATCGGCGACCTGGCGCACGCCCGACGCCGGTCGGATCCAGCCACTTCCCGGATCAGGGGCGCTGTCGGCCGCCTCACCTGTGAATATTCATCGCGGACACATCAAGTTCAACCGTTGCTACGCGCATGCCTGCGGATCGGCGGCACTGTCATCACACGGTGGAGGACGAATGACCCGTACGGCGCCGTCATCCCCGGACTTCCCCGCACCCGGGGAGTTCTGCCCTGGAGAGGAGTTTCCGAGGGTGGCTGTGCGGTGACCGAACTCCGCGTGCTCCAGATACCCGAGACCTGCGGCTGGAACGACTACGTCGCACTCCAGGAGAGCCACCTCGCAGCCCGAGGGGCCGTGGTGATGCGCCCGGGCCTGTGTCGCGACGAACCAGGGTTCGCCCCTGGAGGCTTCTCCCCCCTGGTTGGGGCGGTGCCGGACATCGTGCACCTGCACTGGCCCGAAATGCTCGCAAGGTTGCTCGGCGACGCGGAGGCGATCTCCCTGCTGCGGGAGTTGGCCGCCAGCGGTGCGCGTCTGGTGCAAACGGTGCACGACCTGGCCCCTCATGAAGAGGGGGCACACGGCAATGTGGCGTTCATCGACGAGGTCGACTCGCTCACGCACGGCGCCCACTTCTTCACCAAAGAGCACGAGCTGGCCGCACGCCGGATCCGCAGCCGGCTGCCCGGCCCAGCGCTGCACCTGCCCCACCCCAGATATCCCCAACTCGTCCCAGGACGAGGCGGATCGCCGTACGGCGCGACGATCGGCTGCTTCGGCCGGCTGCGCCCGTACAAGCGGACCGCCGCCTTCGCGCAGGCGTTCGTCCGGCACGCCATCGGGGAGCAGCGGCTGCTGGTCGCGGGGTACCCGGACGATCCGGCCACCCACCGCACCCTGACCGAGATCGCGGCCGCCCACGACCGGGTCCGCTACCTTCCGGGATTCCACCCCGGTTCCGAGTTCAGGCGCCTGCTGGAGCAGGTGGACTGGGTCGCGCTGCCCTACCAGCGGGTGTGGTCCAGCGGGGTGCTGGTGGCAGCAGCGCAGCAAGGCCGCCGGATCCTGGCACCACCGCCGGTGGGAGCGGACGCCTACGGGCCGGCGCTCGAGGACTGGCAGATCGTGGAGCCGTGGGACGACGATGTGGCCGTGCTGCGCTGGCAGGAGGCCCTGACCGTCCCGCCGGAAGGACAACGGACGGCGAGCGGGCCGGGGGCGCTGACCCTGCCACAGTGGGATGAGGCAGCGGACGCCCTGGGCGACTTCTACCACCGAATCCTGGCGGCCTGATGGTCCACCGCATCGTCGTAGGAGCCGCCGGCTTCATCGGCCGCCCCCTCGCCGCACACCTCGCCGACCAGCCGGGACGCCTTCTCCTGGTCGACAACGAACCGGCCGGGCGCCCCGCCGGCACGGTGCGGGGATGGCACGCTGTCGACTGCCGCACGGAACGCTTCACCCAACTCGTCGACGAATTCGTCGACGGAGCCGAACGCGTGGAGCTCTTCCACGCTGCCGGGCGGGTACCCCACCTCGCCCGGATCGCCACCAACGACGTCGACGCTTTCCGTGCGGCGATCGAGGACAACCTGGTGACCACTTATGCGGTCCTGCGTACGGTCGCCGAGGCCGCGGCAGCCCACGGGATACCGGGCGCCATGCTCGTCCTCGGCTCGGTCGGCGGCACCCGGGCACACCGCTACAAGGCCGGCTACGACGCGGCCAAAGCCGCCGCCGAGAGTCTTACCCGCAGCTTCGCCCTGGAATACGGCCCGCTCCGCATCTCGACGCGGGCCATCGCCATCGGGCCCATCGACACCTCCTCGACCACCTCTGCCGACGGGGCACACTTCGACGCCCTCGTCCAGGACGTCCCGCTCCAGCGTTACGCGACCCTTGCCGAGGTGGTCCACGCCGTCGCGGCGCTGGCGACACCGGTCTTCGACTTCGCCAACGGCGCGACCTACCTCTTCGACGGGGGCCTCACCCAGCAACTCCGCTCCCAGGCCATCGAACGACCCCCGGAGGACCTGGGAGTCCGCTGAGTCACAGGGACGATGCCCGCGCCCTCACACGGCTGTCCTGTTCGCGTGGTGCCGGAGGATCGTTCCCCTCGGCAACACCGTGACGGGTCGGCCGTCGTACCGCCCATGTGGACTCGGCCACCTGGGGCCGATTCCGGACGGGTTGATCAATGCGTGGTCAGGGACGCCACTGCTGCTCCTAGCCTGACGCACACGCCTTCCACCGAGCCTCAGGAGATCGGTCGGATGGCAGATCAGGTATCCACATACGCTCTGCCTCCGGTTGCCGTCTTCTGCGACTCGATACGGCCGCGCTTCTGCAGTGGGTTTTGGTGCTGGCTCGTACCGTGAGTGGGGCGCCGATCTCGACCACCACGTGCCAGCCGGCACCGGACGATGAGTACGGGCCGATCAGCATCCAGTGGTTGGGTAATCCAGGTACACCCCTCACAGAGGTCCTGGCCACGCCGCTCGTGCATGAGGGAGGCGAAGGTGCGGTGCGGAAACGGCTGCACTCAATCCCCAGAACATGTGTACGCCGACACGTGGTGCCCTGAGGCGTGTCTCTGATGGGTGAATTCGGGTACCTGGCCGCTCCCGGATTCCGGTAGGGCCGTTGGGCTGGGCGGATAGCCGGATGATCCCTCTTCCGGTCGTCCCTTGTTCATTCCTGTGCATGTGCTTGAGGAGACGTCCCCTTGGCTACCGCTGATCTTCCTGGCCCTGATTCGCTGCTGCGCCGCACGCTGGGGGAGTGGCGGATCGGGTTGGTGGCGTGGCGGCTGCTGGTTCTGCAGACCGCGGATCCGGCGGTCGCCGCCGGCATGACCAACTTTTCCACCTACCGCGCGCACCCGTGGCGGCGCATCGAGCACACCATGGACAGCGGGAAGCGGCTGTTTTTCTCCGACCGTGAAGGGCTGCGCCGTGAGGTCGCCCGTCTGGAGCGCGCGCACCGGCGTCTGGCGGGGACCGACGAGCAGGGCAGGCCGTTCACGGCGTTGGACCCGGCGGTGCGGGTGTGGGTGCTGGTCACCTTGTACGAGTGCATGACGGCGATGCGGGAACTGTCCGGACGCCCGCTGGCGCCGTCTGAACTGGATCAGATGTATGGAGAATTCCGTGCGGTGTGTTCCGAGTTCGGCCTGCCTGACGACCTGTTCCCGGCCACGGCCGCGGACGTGCCCGCGTATGTGGACCGCACGATCCGCGAGCGCCTCGAATACGGCGAGCCCGTGCGCTACCTGCTCTTCGACATGCTCCGTGAAGCGCCCGCACCCCGCCGCCTCGGCCGTCTGAAGCCGGCCTGGCCGCTTGTGCGCGCGGTGGCCGCCCACGTGATCGGTGCGCTGACCGTCGCGGACCTGCCGGAAGCCTTCCGCGAGCGCTTCAGCTTGCCCCGTACCCGCCGCGCGGCCCTGCTGTCCTTCATCCTGCACCGCGGCATGCGGGTGCTGATGAATGCGCTGCCCGAGCACCGCCGATACCGCAGCCCACTGGCCGGCATCCCCTCGACTCCGCAGCCTCCCACCGCCCCCACCGACCATCCTTCCGCCCCGGCGGCAGGCCCCGTCCGGCTTCCCGCACCACGCCGCCGCAAGGGTGCCGATTCCCGCCCGGCGCGTCTGCGGACCTTCTTCCGTCAGGTCCTGGACCAGACCGGCGACGGCCGCATCGGCTCGGCCGATCTGCAGGCCATGGCGCACAACGTGTGCTGGCCGCTCGAACTCGCTCCGGAGCGCGAAGCTCCCGTCTATGCCGCCTTCGAGACCTGGTGGCAGCAGCTACGGACCGGCATGGATGCTGATGAGGACGGACAGGTGACCTGTGAGGAGTTCGTCACCGCCATGCTCACCGGGATCGACGCCGGGCCGGCCTATCTCGAGCAGGGGCTGCATGTCGCGGTGCGGGCGGTCTTCCACGCGGTGGACACCGACGGCAGCGGACACCTGTGCGCCGATGAGTACCGCACGGTCTTCGGCGGCTCCCGGGTTCACCCCGCCGAACTCAACCACGGCTTCCGCCAGCTCGACCACGACGGAGACGGCCGCATCACCGAAGACGAATTCGTCCAGGCCTTCACCGACTACTTCACCGCCCGCACCGACAACACGGCCGGCAGCCAACTCCTCGGCCGCCCATAGCAGCCGATCCGGGCGAAGCGCCGGGGCAGCCACTGATAGCTGTCATGAGTACGGGAAGATGGCTGTGGGTCTGCCTACAGCGCTACGTCATGACCGCCGCTCTCGGCTGGGTGGCCGCGGCCCTGGTGCTGCCCGTTCTGGGCGACGATCCCTTCTGGGCGTCGTTCGGCGCGGGGCTGGGAGCGGGGCTGATCGTGGTGCCGCTCCTGACGGTCGTGAACATGTTCGTACTCGTCCTGCTGGCCGGTCGGCGGTTCGAGCCGCCGACCGGCGGTCCCTCGCGGATCCGGGGCGGCTGGCTGATCGTGCTGCCCCTGGTCCTGCTGCTGCCCGTGGCCCTGCTCGTGCCACTGCAGTACCTGATCGTGCTCGGCGCGCAGCTCGTGTACCTGGTGTGGGTGCTGCCCTGCCAGGACGCCCGCGACACGGCGGACGTGCTGCGCTCGCTCGCCGACCCGGCCGTCCCGGCCGAGCAGCGGGCCCGGACGGCACGGGCGGTCGCGGGACTGCAGGGCAGGCCGGTCGTCGAAGCCCTGGTGCAGACCTCGGCCGACGCGGAGCCGGAGGTCGCCGAAGCGGGTCTGGAGACCCTCTGCACCATCTGGCGGCGCGACGGAGTCGTCGGCGAGGACCTGCTGCTGAAGCTCGACCCGCAGGCCCAGGAGCGCGTCCGGGCCCTCGGCGTCAGGGTGCGGAGTCCTTGGTGAGAGCGGCGGCGATCGGCCGCGCATGACACGGGCCCGGCCCTCCCGAGACCACTCGGGAGGGCCGGGCCCCTTTTCTCTTCCCGGGGTCGAGGACACTGTCGGCCGCGGGGTCATGCCACGAACTCGAACCCCAAGTTCGAAAGCAAGGGGCACTCGCCCCTGTGCGGGCATACACGGGATCGAGGCCTCGCGGCGAGCGACGACCTCCTGACTGTGGCGGACCTGCTGGCTCGTGACGACTGGGACTGGTGCAGCAAGTGCGGCGGCTACGCCGTACGCCGGCTGGCCGACACCCAGCTTTCCTACTACCGCGCTGCTCACCGGCCGCACGACATCGCAGGGCAGTTCGACGACGAGCGTACTTACCGTGTCCCCGTCGAACCGGATGCCCTGCTCAAGCAGCTGGAAGAGCTTGCGGACTGGGAGCCCGGCGGGCACGAAGGCTGCGACCGGGACGGCTCCTGGCGTTGGTGTGAGGTCATTCGCGACCTGCGACGCCGAGCCGAAAGGAAGCGGCGGCACACCGCTTCCTGAGCCACTTTCCCCCGGGTGGCCGTGTTGACGGCTGGCGGGCCCGAGGGGCATGTGGTGCCCCTTGGGGACCAGTTGGGCACAGCGCCCACGTCGATGGGCGCACAGCATGTACGTATGTGCACGCTGTGCGCCCTGAGATTGTGCTGCTGGGGGTCAAGGGGTCGCAGGTTCAAATCCTGTCGTCCCGACTCGGAAGAGTCACAGGTCAGGGGCCGTTTCAGAGCAATCTGAACGACCCCTTGATCGGTTTTGGGGACCAGTTGGGGACCAGCGCGCTTGACCGCTTCAGTTGGCGACGACGAGCGGTACGGGCAGAGACCGCGGGGCCCGCAGCACGCTCAGGTGGGCGGAGAGAGCGGCGCCGGCGGCGGTGATCTTGTGCACGTCGGGATGCAGGTAGCGCTGCGTGGTCGTGAGTGAACCGTGCCCGGCGATCTTGCGCAGGACCGTGCGCCATTGGGGGCGCCAGTGTCCCCCCGCCACAGAAGGGTCGTTGAGAGGACCGTGTCCTGCCTCGCCGGCTCCACCGACGCTACGAACGCAACGCAGAACACTTCCTCGCCTTCGTCGGTATAGCCGCAGCCCTCATCTTGGCCCGCCCCCCCGTCCTGTGGTGCGTGCTGCGCGTAGCGGGGCGCGGGGCTATGGGCGGCACACGGCAAAGTAAGAATGATTTATTGGGCCATCCAGTGATTTGGGTATTCAACGGCGTTATCGGACGCTACCCGGCGACATGTATGAGCGTGTAGAGCCACTTTGCCCCGCCCGTTCGGGCCTGGACTCATGTCAGGAGTGTGGAGAATTTGGGGACGTCGTCGATGTGGCGTGGCGCGCGGGCGGCCGGCACAGCCTCCGCTGCCGTCGCTGTGTCCCATCGTCTGGGCGACTGGCCCGGCCACGCTCTTCGCGGGGCGACAGGAGTGGTCTCACCCGGAGGCGGTACGGGTGGAGCAGCCTCGTGGCTCGAAAACCAGTGATTACCGAGTTCTCCGTGCGGCTGCGACACCTGCGTGAGCGTCTCAAGTTCATCGAAAACACGGGGCGGTCTTCAAGGACGGAGCCGGCGCGTTGCCGATTCCCACGGCCTCGTGCCCGGCACGTGCTGTTGGCCGTCGCCGTCCTGTGTCTTGCCCTAGCGGGTTGGATCGTGGGCACCGGTCTGCTTGCCCGGACGGAGTTGCTGGCCGCTCAGCGGTCGCTGGATACGCTGCGGCACTCCGTCGTGGATACGACGGGGAACGCTGCCTCGGGGGCAGCGATGAACTCTGCGGCGGTGCACGCCGCCCGGGCGCATCGCCTGACCACCGGACCCGCCTGGTATCTCTTCGCGCAGGTGCCGTTCTTCGGCCGACCCGCGGAAACGGTTCGCGGCGCGGCGAGCGCCGCCGACCGGTTGACTCACGACGTACTTCTGCCGTTCGTGCGCATCGCTCCCGAACTCGCTGATGACTCCAGTGAGGGCGGGAGGGGAGCCCTGCTGTCCGCCTTCGACGGCAAGGCTCCGGCTCTCGAGCGGGCGGCGCGGGTGGTCGCCGAGACGCGCGCGGAGGCCGGCCGTCTTCCCCGTACCACCTGGCTGCCGGCGGCCGACCACGCACGCACGCAACTGTTGGGGTTGCTCGACCGGATGGCCCCCGTCACGTCTGATGCCGCTGTGGCCGCCCGTGTGCTGCCGGCGATGCTGGGGGAACAGGGTCTTCGACGGTATTTCGTCGGCGTCCAGAACACGGCGGAAGCCCGCGGCACCGGCGGCATGCCGGGGGCCTTCGCCGTGCTCACCGCAGAACGGGGACAACTGCACTTCGAGACCTTCGACAATGACGACGGGGTGACGGGTGGCAGTCCTTCGGTCGATCTGGGATCCGAATACACCGCCCGCTATGCCCGGTACGAGCCCACCCGCTTCTGGGCCAACTCCAATCTCAGCCCGCATTTCCCCTACGCCGCCCGTATCTGGGCGGCAACCTGGCGCCAGCGCAGCGGCAAGAGCGTGGACGGGGTCATCGCCCTGGACCCCACCACCCTGGGCCGATTGCTGCGAGTGGCGGGCCCGGGACGACTGCCCGACGGCGCGGCGCTCACCGGCGACAACATGCTGGACCTCACGGAGCGCACGGGCTACGCACGCTACTCTGACGACGCGGCGCGCAAGGCGTTCCTCCTCGGGGTGGCGCGCACGGCAGTCACCACCCTGGTGGACGCCTTCCACGATCCGCGACGGATTCCCGGACTGCTCAAGGCAGCGTACGGTGACGCGGCGACAGGACGGCTGAAGGTGTGGAGCGCCCGGGAGAACGAGCAACGTCTACTGTCGACCCGTCCTTTGAGCGGCATGTTTCCCCAGGAGACCGGTCCCTTCGCCGGACTCGTCGTCAACAATGCTGCGGGCGGGAAGCTGGATTACTACCTGGAGCGAGAGCTGAGCTGGGTTCCGGGCCGCTGTACGCCGCAAGGTCGGCTCGTCACCGCGCGGATCACTCTCACCAACCGGGCGCCGAGGTCGGGGCTTCCTCCCTACGTCACCCAGCGCGGCGACAAGCCGGCGTACCCCATCCGGCCGGGAGACAACCGGGTGCTGGTTTCCTACTACGCCAGCACGGGCGCACAGCTCACCGATGCGGCCCTCGACGGCCGGACCGCCTTGGTGGGCATCGGCGAGGAACTCCGACACCCGGTCTACACGCTGGACCTGGAACTGCCCGCGCAGCGCGCTCGTACCCTGACGCTCCAGCTCCTGGAGCCGGTCAGCGACCATGCACCCGAGCTGTGGCGCCAGCCGCTGGTCACACCGCTGCGGGCTCATGTGGAGCCCTACCCGGCGTGCGGCGACTGACGCCGGGCACCACAGAAGGCAGCGGTGACCGAGGACGCGGAGGAGTCAGCGGACCTGTGCTCCTCCCGGGACGGCGCCTCTTCGGCTTTCCCGGGCTCCGCTCGCCAAGGCGGCGTAGACGTTGTCGAACCATGCCGCGGTGGAGGCAACGTCCACCGAGGTGGTGTCGGCGAGTGCTCGGGCGGCGAGCGCGGAATGAACCTCGGGCCGCATGGCGCGCAGGATGCCTTCCGCCAGCCGTTGTGGTGAACCGGGCTGGACGAGGATGCCGTTGTCGCCGTCGCGGACCAGGTCGGGGATTCCCCCCACCCTGGTGGCCACCACCGGCACAGCGGATGCCAGTGCCTCCATGACCACCACGGGCATCGCTTCGTAGTGGGATGCCAGAACCAGGATGTCGGCAGCCGCCACCAGCCGGCCGGCCTGCTGAATCCGTCCCAGATACGGCATCCGGTCCTGTAGCCCGCGTCGGCGGATGTCCGCGAGCACCTGCTCGCGGAGAGGGCCGTCCCCGGCCAGGACGAACAGCGCGTCAGGACGCCGCTCGAGTACCAGAGCGGCTGCTTCGACCAGCAGCGCGTGGTTCTTCACCGGACGGAAGTTGGCCACGAAAGCCAGCATGAAGGCCTCCGCCGGGATCCCGAACTCCTCCCGCACCTGGTCCGCTCGTTGCGCCCAGCTGCGCTGCGCGGCCACGTCCACCCCGTGGATGCGCGTACGGACCTGGCGAGCGCCCCGCACGGATCCGGAGGCGGCCACCTGTGGTGAGACGGCCACCGTCAGATCGTCAAGGCGCCGCGTCGGCCGTTCGAGCAGCCTCGTCAGCGGGTGACACCGCACATAGTGCACCGTCGAGATCAGTGCCGGGCGCGGGCGCATCAGGTGCAGGGCGGGGCGCAGCACCGCGGCGGGCAAAGGGGAGTGAACATTGACCACGTCCGGAGCCAGGCGCCGCACGGCACGGAGCAGCCCGAGGTAGCGCAGCCTCCGCGGACAAGACCGGAGATCGACGAGTGTCACTCCGCAGTCCCGGAGTGCATCCACCAGTTCCTGCGTCTCGGCTTGGAGGAAGACCACGGTGTAGTCGCGGTCGGACCGGGGCGCCCTGCGCAGGCGTTCGACCAGAAGGACCTCGGCACCGCCGACGTCGAGGGTCTTGATCACTTCGCAGATACGCGTCATGGTCATCGAGCCGCCTTCCGATGCCGACGAGGCCTTGCGCCGTCGCGGGTCAGCACCATAGGTGCTGAGGGGCGCCCGAATGCGAGGCCTTGGCCCGGTCGCGCGTCTTTCGCGGAAGCATCACCCGAATGCCGCCTCTTCTACGACATCACTGCGGTGCGACCGGAGTGCCCGCTGGCGGGGACAATGCGGTGGCCTTCCGGGCTTCTCGTGAATGCGGCACACCCATCGGCCGGACCGCCCTGTGGCGGCGTCCGGACCCACCACTGTGTTTCAACCGGAGTGCTGTACGAGCGACCCCGTCGGCCAGGGCCCCGGCCGGGACCGCGACGTGTGGCGAAGCGGTGGCCACAGCGGGGACTTTGAGTAGCAGCCACACTGCCCCGATCCCCACCGCGGAGGCGGCGAGGAGCGCAATGCCGGGAGCAAGCAACCCGTAGGTCACCAGCATGGCGGCCAGGCAGCCCACCACAGCGAAGGCGCTGAGTGTCCGGACGACCTGCGGCACCGTCAACCCCATGCGCCGCAACCGGTGGGCGATATGGTCCGTGCCGCCTTGCAGCAGGGGCCTCGACTCCCGGTAGCGGGACAGCATCACCAGCGTGGTGTCCAACGTCGGAACCAGGGTGGCGAGCAGCAGACTGGCGGGTCCGGACAGGCCGGCGGCGTCATCGTGGCGCACCATCATCGCGGAGGCCAGCGTGAAGCCGAGGAAGAGTGAGCCCGCGTCACCGAGAAAGATCCGTGCCGGATTCCTGTTGTGGAACAGGAAGCCGAGACAGGCCCCGGCCAGAGCCGCCATCACCACACCCAGGCCGTCTGGATCGCCTGCCAGGGCAGTCAGGCAGGCGAATCCGCCGATGACGACACACAGCGATGACGCTGCGCCGTCCATGTTGTCCAGCAGGTTGAAGGCATTCGTGATGAAGACGATCCAGAGGACGGCGAGCACCGCGTCGACCGCGCCGCCGAAGACGGTCGGATGTCCCCCTGCCACTACCACCAGCGTGGCGGTCGACGTCTCGACGAACAGCCGGATCTTTGGGCCCAGCTGGCGCAGATCGTCGATGAGCCCGAGGACGCACACGATGGCCGCGCCGCCAAGCAGCACTCCGAGTACCGGGTCGAAGACACCCCGGGCGAGCGCGACGGCCGTAACCGCGGCAAGGGTGGCGAGCGCGACGGCGACACCGCCGAGATAGGGTGTGGGCCTGGTGTGCGCTTTACGGGCGCTGGGACGGTCGGTGATCCCATGGCGCAGGGCGAAGCGCCGCATTGGTTCCGTCAGCAGCCCGCCGAGCAGCAGGGCCGCGACGCCTGCTCCCGCCATCGGCACCGCTGCGCTGATGCCGGTCACCGTCCCGCCAGAGCGGTTTCGGGAACGGGCCCGTCGGTCACGGGAAGACGTTGCTCCGGGGCGCCCGGCACGTGTGCCGACTGGTTGTCGCGCCATGCGGCACGGGCGTCCGCGATCGCGTCCGCGAGTACGTCGGCGAGGCTGTGCCGGGGCTGCCAGCCCGTCACTGCGCGGAGTTTCGTGGTGTCGGGGACTCGTCGTTCCATGTCCTCGAAGTCCGCTCCGTATGCCTCGGCGTACGACAGATGTTCCACCCGTGAGACGCTTCCGGTCTCGGCGATGATCCGGTTGGCGAGCTCGAGAATGCTGATCTCGTCGTCCACGCCGATGTTGAAGGTCTCTCCCACCGCCTCGGGCTGTTCCAGCAGGAGCAGCAGCGCCGCGACGGCGTCGGCGACATGCAGAAAGCAGCGTCTCTGGCGGCCGTTTGCATGGATCGTGAGGGGTTCCCCGAGCACTGCCTGCCGGGCGAATCGCGGAATGACCATTCCGTACGCCGGGCTCTGGCGGGGTCCCACGGTGTTGAAGAACCGGACCACGGTCGACCTCAGCCCTCGCTCGCGGTGGTAGAGGCAGGCCATGATCTCGTCCACCGCCTTGGCGGTGCTGTACGACCACCGGGCCACGGACGGGCTGCCCAGGATGCGGTCGGCGGTCTCGCTGAGTGGTCCGGAGGAATTCTTCCCGTAGATTTCCGACGTGCTGGCGATGAGAATCCTGCGATCGTGGCGTTGCGCGGACTCGATGACGGTTTCGGTGCCTTTTGTGTTCGTGATGAACGACCTCAACGGCTGCTCGACGATGAGTTTGACCCCTACGGCGGCAGCCAAATGGATGACAATCTTGCATTCCTGCACCAGCTCGTCGACGAGCGGCGCATCCAGCACGGACCCGTGGACGAAGCGGAAGCGCGGGTTCGCCCGCGCCTGGGTGAGGTTTTCCTGCCGTCCGGTGGTGAGGTTGTCGAGGACAACCACGCTGTTTCCGTCAGCCAGCAGTGCGTCCACGAGATGGGAGCCGATGAAGCCGGCTCCGCCGGTGACCAGGTACTTCGAACAACGATCCATGTGCGGCTTCACTCCGGTTCGGGTGGTGTGGGCGGGTCGCGGTTCCGAGGAGCTCGATCACAGTGCCGAGTCAACGTTCACCTATGCGATGAATAGCGGAGATTAGAAGTTCGTCAGGTGATGACGGAACGCTCGGCGAGTCTGCCGTTACGGAATCAGGGTGATGCCGGTCGGACACATCCCGAAGGTGCGCGTCGGAGCTGCCGCGCATGCGTAAATAGCTGTGGCATATGCCGATTCATCGAAAAAATCGGAGTGATGAGGGTGCGTCAGAGCAGCTTCGCCGACAGGCGCAACCTGATCGTCGTAGGCTTGGGCTACGTAGGCCTTCCGCTGGCCGTCCGGGCTGTCGAGGCGGGATACTCCGTCGTCGGCGTGGATACCGACGAGTTGCGTGTCAAACGCCTGGGCGGCTGCGACTCCTACATCGAAGGCGTCGACGACGCACGCCTCATGGCCATCACGGACAGTGGCCACTTCCGTGCCGCCACCGACTACGACGGGATCGACGGTTTCGACGTATGCGTCATCACCGTGCCGACACCCCTGCGTGAGGGCGTCCCCGATTTGAGTTTCGTGGAGTGCGCTGGTCGGAGCATCGCCCCCCACATCTCACGCGGCGCCACCGTGGTCCTCGAGTCCACCACGTATCCCGGGACGACCGAGAGCCTGCTGCTGCCGCTGCTGGAAGCGGGCAGCGGACTGAGGGCCGGAGCGGATTTCCACCTCGGCTACAGCCCCGAGCGTATCGACCCGGGCAACCCCGACTGGCACCTGGAGAACACGCCCAAGGTGATCTCCGGGATCGACGCCGCGTCCCTGGGCAGCGTCGAGAAATTCTACGGCGACATCGTGGAGCGGACTGTGCCGGTGAGTTCGTGCCGAACTGCCGAGCTGACCAAGCTGCTGGAGAACACCTACCGGCACGTCAACATTGCGATGGTCAACGAAATGGCCATGGTGTCCCGACAGTTGGGTGCCGACATCTGGGAGGCCGTGGAGGCCGCCAGCAGCAAGCCGTTCGGCTTCATGCCGTTCAGACCAGGTCCCGGCGTGGGCGGACACTGCCTGCCGGTGGACCCGTCCTATCTGTCGTGGCAGGTCAAGAGGCTGCTGAAACAGGATCTCCGATTCATCTCCCTGGCCAATGAGATCAACGATCACATGCCGTCCCATGCCGTCTCGCGGGTCACCCGCGGACTGAACGAACGCGGTAAGTCGGTCAAGGGCTCGCGCGTACTGCAACTCGGTCTGGCCTACAAGAAGAACACGGGCGACATCCGTGAGTCGCCGGCCCTCGCCATCGCCCATTCGCTGCTCGCTCTCGGCGCCCGGCTGGTGGTGGCGGAGCCGCACACCGACTCGTACCTCGTTCCCCCGCAGATCACCCGAGTCGAAGTCACCGAGGCAGAGGTCCGGGCGGCCGACGTGGTCGTTGTGGCGACCGACCACGATGTCTTCGACTACGCGCTCGTCGAAGAGGCCGGTGCCTACGTTTTCGACACGCGCAATCGCTGCCGGGGTGAGCGTGTCGAGATCCTCTGACCCGTGCGCGTCCGCGCCCTTTCCGGGCCGGGGAGGATCCGGACCGACCGGATCCTCCTGATCCGCCGAAGCCGGGACGACTTGGCCAGGTCAGACCGGCCGTGGGGCGGTTGCGGCAGAAAGACAACCGATGCCCGCCACACGCGCCGAGTGACGAGGAGATGCAGCAGCAGGTGAGAGGTACACCGTCAACGGCGGCGCCGCTGGAGGCCACAGGCGCCGGGACCGACCCCGGGAGGTGGGTGAGGCGCTGGGCGAGGCGCCTGCCCTGGCAACGACATCTGAGGACCTTCGGCTCGCTCACCGCCGCCAGCCAGATCGAGGCGGCACTCTCGTTCGCCACCACCGTCACACTGGTCCGGCTGGTCGGGAGCACTGCGGCTGGGGAGGTGCTTCTGGCCCAGGCCATGGCAGCGGTCTGGTTCCTGCTGTGGGATCCGCGCTTCGAGGACGCGCAGCAGCGGTTCGTTCCCATGGAACAACGCCGCGGCCCCGGTTGCGGAACCCGGCTGTACTGCCGGCTTCTCCGGCTGGACATCGGGGCCGGGCTGCTGGCGACGGTCCTGGGCGTGGCGGCGGCGCTGGCCGCCGCGGCCCTCGGATGGATCCCCGCCGAACGGCTGTCGCTGCTCGTGCCTGCCGTGCTGGCGGCAGGAGCGGCCACGCCCTGGGGCAGTGCATCGGTCGGTTTCGCGATCTCCGACCGACTTGAGCGGCTCGGAGTGATCCGCGTGGCGCTAGCCGTCTTCGGCTTCCTGGTGACGCTGACGGCATTGATGACGGCCGGCACGGGCGGCTACCTGGTGGCCACCGTGATCACCGGCCTGGTTTCCACCGTATCCGTCACCGTGATCGCCTGGCGGCAGGTGAGGCAGGCGTGCGGCCCTCCCGCTGACGGCCCCGCTCCGATGCCGGCAGGCCTGTTGCCCTTCCTGGTGAAGAGTTCGGCGACCCAATCCGTCTCCCTGGCCTCGGACAGCGGCGTCTCCCTTCTGGCCGGACTGCTCGGTGGCCCCACCCTGGTGACGTACCTGAAAATCGCCGGCGCTCCGGGCCGCCTCTTCGGAAGCGTCGTCAACCCAGTGGCGTCACAGCTCTACCCGCGTCTTGCACGGGCCGGAGCCCATGGGCGCCGAGGGGCTGTGATGCGCGACGTCCGCCGCTGCAGTGCACTCGTCGGCGCCATCGGACTGGTCGCGGTGATGGTCGCGGTCTTTCTCCTTGGCCTGCTGATCGGCCTGATGTACGGCCCCCAGTACCTGATTCTGTCCACGGCGGCGGTGGTTATGCTGGCGGGGGCCGCGCTGCGTGGCACGGCGATCTGGTCCAAGGTTCTGCCCTCGGCTCTGGGCTTCCCCGGTGTCAGGCTGGTCTTTCTCACCGCCGAAGGCGTCTGTCAGCTCGGGATGCTGGCCGCCGTCATTCACTTCTGTACCGGTGCGTCGGGCAGGACACTGGCCTGGGCATGGGGAAATCTGGGCCTCATGGTCCTGAGCACGGCCGGCTGGTTCATCGTGCTGAGGTGCCTCACCCGGTCGATGCCGGATCCGGGTGTCCAGGCCGGGCGGGGTCCGGTGGGGACTGGCTTCCGAGTCCATGCGGTCGGCGCGGCCTGCGGCGGAGACCACTGAGTTCCCGCCCGCAAGGCCGCACATCGGCTCCGCTATGCGTACGCCGGCAGGGAGCGGAACCACCGGACGGTCTGGGCCAGTCCCTCCTCCAGCGGAACCGCCGCGAGAGCCGGGAAGAGACTGCGGAGCAGTCCGTCGTCGGCCTGCGAGTCGCGCACGTCGCCGCGGCGGGGGTCCTCGTGGCGGATGTCGATCGCCAGCTCCAGCGTCTTGGCGAGGTGATGGGCGAGCTCCAGGACGCTGATCCGGGTGCCGAAGGCCAGGTTGACCGGGCTCGGACTCGTGACCTTCTGCAGGACGGCGTCTGCGAGTACCCGAGCGACCGTTCCGACGTAGGTGAAGTCGCGGGTCTGGTGGCCGTCGCCGAAGACCGTCAGCGGCTGACCGCGCAGCGCGGCGTCGATGAAGGCCGGAACGACGGCTGCGTAGGCGTGTCCGGCAGGCTGCAGCGGGCCGTAGACGTTGAAGAAGCGGAAAACGAGGGCCGGAAGGCCGAAAGCCGATCCGTAGGCGAGCGCATAGGCCTCGGTGGCGAGCTTGCTGGCGGCGTACGGGCTGAGGGGACGCGTCGGCAGGCCCTCGTGCTTGGGCAGGTCGGCGACCGAGCCGTACACCGACGACGAGGACGCGGCGACCAGGTGGGTGTTTGCGCGGCGGCACGCTTCGAGGACACGCATGGTTCCGGTGGCGTTGACTTCGTGGCTGGCGAACGGATCCGCCAGGGAACGCGGCACGGACGGCCGCGCGGCCAGATGGACCACGGCGTCGGCCCCGGCCACCACGCCCTCAAGCAGGTCTCGGTCGAGGATGCTGCCCTCGACCAGCTCCACGTCCGTGCCCACGAGATTGGCCGCTGAACCGGTACTCAGGTCGTCCAGGGCGACGACCCTGCCGATGGAAGGGCGGGAGGTCAGTTCACGGCACAGGTTCGCTCCGATGAACCCGGCGCCTCCGGTCACTACGACGTTCAACGGTTCGCACCTTTCAGTGGGGGTCCGGCCACCAGCCGTGCTCCACGGCGATGGAGGCATAAAGGTCGTGGGTGTCCTGCACCAGGCGCTCGGCCCCGAACTGCCGCGCTGTCCAGGCGCGGGCCTCCTCGCCCATCCGGCGGCGGAGCGAGTCGTCGCCAAGAAGCCTGACGGTGTGGCGGGTGAGCTCGTCGGCGTCGCGCCGGGCCAGAAGCCCGGTCCGCCCGTCCTGGACCACCTCTGCCACGCTGCCCACGTTCGTTGCCACGGCCGGCACCCCCGCCAGCCCCGCCTCAATGAGACTGACCGGCATACCCTCGTTGTCCGATGTGAGCAGCACCATGTCCGAGGCGGCGTAGACGGTCTCCACGTCGGCGCGCCAGCCCAGCAGGTGGAGCGAGTCGCGCAGGTCGCCGGCCGCTTCCAGATCGCTGTGAAGGTCTCCGTCCCCGCACACCAGGAATCGAGCGGCCGGAAACGCGTGACGCACCTCTCGGGCCACCGACAGGAACCGGTCGGGCCGTTTGATCCTGGTCACCCGCCCGACATAGGCCACGACGAGGCTGTCCTCCGGGAGGCCGAGCTGTTTGCGCGCCTCCGAGCGGCCCGGAGCAGCGGCCGGCGTGGTGCCAGGCGGCACCACGGCGTACTGCCCGGGTCGGCCGATACCGGCGGCCAGGAGGTCGTCGCGGACGCTGCGTCCCACCGCCACCAGCCGGTCAGTGACGGTCGCAAGGCTGCGCTCGGCCTGCACCACCAGGCGGGTCTTCGCCGGTGAGAAGTAGCCCTGCAGGAGGTGGCCGTGGAAGGTGTGCACGCGTACCGGCACCCGCGCGAGCACGGCCGCCATACGTCCGAGTGCTCCCGCCTTGGCGGTGTGCGTGTGCACGATGTGCGGCCGGAACCGGCGCATGGCGGCGGTCAGTGCCGACAGGGCACGCAGATCATCGGTGGGCCGTACGGCCCGGCCCAGGGTCGGCACCGGGCAGACCTGCACGTGCGGGGCCCGCTGCTCCACGTAATCGGCCTCGTCCGGGCCCACGAAGCCTGCGAAGAGCCGGTGGTCGAAGAGCTCGCTGTCGAGCCCCCGCATGAGTGTGGAGACCTGGAGGGCCGGACCGCCCACGTTCATCCGGGCGATGACCCTCATCACCCGGATCCGGGAGGGAGCGGCGTCGTGGGTGTGACCTCGGGCAATCACCATTCAGCCTCACCGCGTTCCTGGCCGATCGCTGAGCCGGGCACTGATACGTGCACGCGACGCGCACTCATGGTGACCCGAGCAGGAGGAAGCGACGACGACGACGCGCCGCCAGCCCGGCGAGGGAGACACCTATGGCCTACACATCCGTCACATCGTGGCCGCTGCTTTGCGCCTGACACCGGCCTCCGTACGGAGCTCTCCCGGTCTGTCGGTCCTGAGTGCGGTCAGCCGGTGCCCAGTGGTTGGGTTTCGCATCCTGACGATGCCCCTGTCCGACGGCACTGCCGGGCCGAGCCCCATGCCCGCATAGACGAAGAAAATCAGCGTCAGCGTCGACCCCGCGTACAGGGTCATTTCCGTCAAGGAGATGGCGAGTACGGCGACCGTGAACAGCAAAGGTGCGTCACGTCGGCATGCCAGGCGCCGGAGCAGCGCTCCCAGGAACAACGCGAGCGCCAGCAGTGCGGGCAGACCCACCGAGGCAAACACATTGACGAACAGGTTGTACGGCATGACATGTCGGATTGGGTTCCAGCCGGCTACCTGGAAATGGTCCATGGACGACACGTGTCCCCATCCGCTCCCGAAGACGGGATTCTCCAGGCCGGAGCGGATTCCGTTGACGACGCTCTGCGTACGGAGAACCTCGCTGAAGCTGTTGAGGCCCAACCACTGGGTGACCAAGCCGACCATCTGCAGCCCTGCCAGCCCGAGACCCGCGAGAATGGCGGCGATCCAGACTGCTGAAAGCTTCTTCTGTGCCCACACGACCAGCACGACGACCGTGGCGAACCACACGCCGCGCGTCTGCGTCAGGAGGATCCCGCAAAAAAGCACCGCGCCGACGAACCACCTGCCCCTGAACCGCAGTTCGGATGTGAGCAGTGGGCACAGTGCGGCCAGCAGAAGTGCGCCGGTCTGAGAGGGGTCGCCGATGTCCACCCCGAGGAGCCGCGGTTGCCCCAGCAGCACGCCGCCAACAAGGTTGGCGAGGGCGTAGCACAGTACGCCGTAATAGACGAGTCTCCGATCCACCCACCGGCGCGAAAGGAGAACGAACACCGCACAGTAGGCGGCGATCCGGAGCAAGGGTGTGACGGTCAAGCCTGCGTAGAGAGTGGCCAGGAACGACCAGCCCAGGAACAGTGTGAGCCACAGGTTGACCGATCCATTGCGTTCCGCTGACGTACCATGCTCTGCGACAACGCGCAGCAGGTAGACAAGCAACAGCACGTCGCTGATGAGCAGCGGCCCCGCCACCGGGACTTGCATGGCGGCGATTCCGAACCCATGGCCCAGCACGACGGCACCGGTCAGCAGGAGCTCGGGCGGCAGGAGCATCCCGAGCGTGGCCAGGGCCACCAACGTCGCCGCCACCGGCCATGCCGACCCCATGACGTCCGCCAGTGAGGCGCCGTCTGGCGCAGCCCCTGGAGGCCCCCCGAGGTCCGCGCTGATCACTGGCACGGAAATCGCGGCGGCGGCGCTGACCATGAGCAGCAACTTCATTCGCGTCCTTGGCAATGTCACCGGGCCGAGTGTGGCCGCGCCGACGCGGCACTGTGTATGCGGCACGCGGGAGCCCGCGTCCCCAATACGCCGTTGGAGGTACTGATGTGCCCGGATCGGCTCGCCGACGCCTCTTGCGGCCTCCGCCCTGCGACGCTCATGCGAAAGCCGCGACCTCAAGGGACTTGGATGCACAGTACGAAGGGGACGACAGCCGTCCGGCAGCCCGTCCGAGACCTGCATCGCCTGGGCTATGTCGTCGACGAACTGCTCGACCCGCTCGTCGAGTTGGAGCAGCGCGTGCACCGGGCAAGCAGCCACTACGACACCGGTCCGTGGCAGGCCGAGAACTTCGCCCGGCACCTCCCCGGAAAGCGCGAGCTGAGCCTCGTCGCGACGGTGCGCGGGAAGCCGGTCGGATTCGTGATCGCCTCCCGGCGTCCCGAGGGCGCGCACATTCACCGCGTGGCCACCGACCCTCGTCACCAGGGCACCGGTATCGCTTCGCGGCTGCTCGCCCTCCTCCTGGCGCGAACGCCCGGCATCGTCACTCTCATCTGCGACCCCCGCAACCAGCCGGCACTTGACCTGTACGCACGTGCGGGCTTCCGCGTCACCGGCACCACGGCGGAAGGCAAGCTGTCCCTGGCGGCCGGCACCCCACTCCATCGGTGACTGTTTCCCGAGAGGACGACGTGATGTTCTGCAGCAACCCGATGTTTGAGCGCAGCCTGTTCGTGGGGGCTCACCTCGACGACATCGAGCTGGCGGCCGGAGGGACCGCCGCTCGTCTCGTGGAGGCAGGAGCACGGGTGCGTTTCCTGGTGATGAGCCCATCGGACTACACCAGCTACGACGGGAGCCACTTCCGCGCCGCCGACGTGGCGGTCACAGAGGGCCGGGAAGCCGCCGCCACTCTCGGGGTCAAGGAGATCGACGTTCTGTCGTTCCCCGCCAAGGACGTGGAGAACCACTCGACCGTCGTGGAGTCGATCAACAAGGTCGTCGACGACTTCCGCCCGACGATGGTCTTCACACACTGGCCGTTCGACACCCATCGGTCTCATGCCAACACCGCGCTCGCCACCATCGCGGCGAGCCGGTACTACAACTCCGTCGTCATGTACGAGCCCATCACCCCGTCGGGGCGCAGCTACGTCGGTTTCCGCCCGCAGCTCTACATCAACATCGACGACACCATCGAGAAGAAGCTGCAGGCCCTGCGTCAGCACAAGTCCGAATACACCAAGTACGGGGAGCAGTGGATCGAAGGCGTCGAGGCCCGCTCCCGGTACCGCGGCTACGAGATGCGTGCCCGGTACGGCGAGGCGTTCGAGGTGTCCCGCCTGGAAGGCGTGCTTGCATGAGGGTCACCATTCACCAGCCCGAGCACCTGCCGTGGCTCGGCCTCCTGGCCAAGGTCGCCGCGTCGGACCTGTGGATCGTTCTCGACGCCGTGCCGTACCGGAAGAACTACTTCCAGAACCGCAACCGGGTCCTGCTGCACGGCCGGCCCACCTGGTTGACGGTTCCGGTGACCGCCCCGTTCGGCACGCGGATCTGCGATGTGCGGATCTGCGAGATGCCCTCCTGGCGGCGGCGTTACCGTGGACGCCTGATCCAGGCGGTATCCGGGACCCGGGGCGTGGACCGTATCGACGACCTGCTGTCGGTGATCGATATGGCACCGCCCGGCGGCTCCCTGGCCGACCTCAACCTCGACCTCGCGGACTGGATGCTGTCACAGTTCGACGTCAAGGTGCCGACGGTTCGTTCTTCCGAGCTCGACGCCACCGGGACCAAGTCCGAACTGATCCTCAATCTGTGCCGGGCGGTAGGCGCCGACGAGTACCTCGCCGGGCCCTCGGGGCGCGACTACCTGGACCTTGACGCCTTCGCCGAGCACGGGATCACCGTGCGCTTCTTCGACTTCGCCCACCCGACGTACGCCCAGGGCTGCGATCCCTTCGTACCGCGTCTGTCGGCCGTCGACGCCTGGTCGCGGGTCCCACCGGCCGAGCTGGCGCCCCTGCTGACCCGCTACCGGCTCCAGGACGTGTGATGACCGCCCACTCCACCGCCCCCATGGAACGGCAGCGCATCACCGTCGTGACCATCTCGGGCCACCGGCAGCGCGGCGTCGAGGACTCCGCCGACTTCCGATCGTGGAACGCGCTGGCCGACCGGCTCGGTCACGCCTGGTGCATCTGGGCGGGCCCGCACCTGGAGTGCGACCGCGGCTCGATGCACGTGGTACGGCGCCCGCGCCGCCCCGGGCCGCAGTCCCTGCTCTGGGTGGCCGGATCGGTCCGTCTCGGGGTGCGCCTCGCGCGGGCGGCCGCCCGCAGGGGCGAGACCGTCGTCCTCAACGGGGCGGAGCCGTGGGGCTGGCTGGCGGCCTGGACCGTGTCGCTGGTCGTCAGGCGTCCCTGGCTCATGGACGTCCACGGCGACTATCTCGGCCTGCCGGTCGCCTCCCTCGGCCGATGGCGGAAGGCCGTCCTCGAACGGTCCGTCGTCGCGTTCGCCCGACGAGCCACCGAGCGCAGAGTGGTGGCCCAGTCGATGGCCGACGCGTTGTCGCGGCGCGGCATCCCGTCCGCTCTCGTGCCGCCGCGGCTCCAGCCTGTCTGGGAGGATCCGCCGGTCCGCACCGTCCCGCCGCTGGCCGGACCCGGTCTGTCCCTCCTCGCGGTTGGCCGGCTCGTGCCGTCCAAGGGGTACGACATCCTCCTGACGGCGCTGGCCACGCTGCTCGAGACGGTTCCGACGGCCCGGCTGCGCATCGTCGGTGACGGCCCCGAGAAGGCGAGGCTCGTGGCCCTTGCCGAACGGCTCGGCCTGGCCGACAGGGTCACGTTCCTCGGAGCGCGCGGCATCGACGACGTGCGGGAGGAGTACGCGCGTGCCGACCTCTTCGTCATCTCGTCGAGGGACGAAGGGCTGCCGAGAACGTTGCTGGAAGCGGCGTCCGCGGCCGTCCCCGTCGTGGCGACCCGTGTCGGGGGCATTCCGGCTGCCGTGTCCGGCTGGCCCGGCATCATGCTGGTTCCGCCCGGCGCCGGGGCACTCGCCGAGGGTCTGCGCCAGGTGGCGGCGTCCCCGCCCCGGCCCGAGGACCTGGCCGCCGTACGCCGAAAAGTCCTCGCGGTCCACGCCTTCTCCGCCAACATCGAGGAGCTCGGCCTCCTCTATCGCCGGGTCACGGCCCGGGCTCCGCGGTTGCAATAGCCGTCCGCTGCGAGACCCCGCGGCGACGCAGCACGCGCGCGGGGTTGCCGGCCACGACGGCGTACTCGGGGACGTCGCGCGTGACGACCGACCCCGCTCCGATCACGCTGCCCGACCCGACGGTCACCCCGTCCAGCAGGACCGAGTGTGCCCCGATCCACACGTCGTTCCCGACGACGACGCCTCGGGCCGTGATCGGCTGGCAGCGGATAGGGAGGGCGAGGTCGTCGACCCCGTGGTTGAAGGCGACGATGACGACGCCGGTCGCGATGCGGCACCCGTCCTGCACGGTGATCCCGCCGGCGCCGTAGAGGACGACGTGGTTGTTCAGTGAGCAATCGCTGCCGATCGTGATGGAGCCGCCCTGCGGGACCAGCTCCACGTGGCGGCCGACCAGGGTCCGCTGCCCGATGGCGATGCGGGCATGCTCCTGGATCACTGCCCGCGGAGAGATGTACGACCCGGTTCCGATGCGCGCGCCGCGCAGCCGAGGGGGAATGTTGGCGCATGCCCGTAGCCACCTCACGGCACCAGCCCCTTGTGAATCGCCACGGCCTGCTGCTCCCTTTGGTGGTCTCAGGCACTGTGTGTCCGGGCGCGCCTGCGCGCTTGGACGCCGACACGTCGTGCGGCCTGCTCGTAGACGGACACCGGCAGTGCCATTCGGGCAACGGAGGCCGCCCACGCACGACGGCGAAGACAAGGATGTCCGTTGCTGCTCCTGCTCTCATGCCGCCACCAGTCGGGGCGCGGCCGGGCGTGGCCGGTCCACCGGGTCGAGCGTTCCGCGTCCTCGTGCACCCGGACCTCCGTTCTCGGGCGGGGGCCGTCGTTTACCCAGCTCTTCAGGTCTTCGGTGACGAGGATCAGCCCCATTCTTAACTCTCGATGCGATATATCCGGTTCAGACATGCTGAGAAGGGGCAATCCGTGCCGGGACGCGGCGCGCTGAAGGAGCGCGGCCTTCGTTCCGTCTGGATTCCGCCGCCGCTGCTCCCGGTCTGGGACGAGCCGCTGAAGCGTGACCGGCCGACGCCGGGAACGCCGTCGCCAGCTTCTGACGCGCGTCGGCTCATCCCCTCGGAGGCTTCGGCCTGCTGCTCGCGGCGCAGCTCAACTGGCCTTGGTACGCGACCGCGTCCTGGCGACCCATGGCTTCGACACCAACATCGGCATGCTGGCCGCACTTTTCCGGGACGTCAGCGCCGACTGACTCTCCAACGCCCCGTGTTGTAGGAGATAAACCCGGTATGACCCGATACGTTAGGTGGCGCAGACACCAGGTAACACTGAGGAGGGCGCCGTGAGTCGGGTATCGACCGTTCGTCGTTGGGTCAGGCACTCTGGAATGAGGCCTGTGGCGTCAGTGCTGGGCGGGTACGTCGCCATGCGTACCCTCGGAACCGGCATCCGGCGGTACACGGCGCCGAGCATCATGGACTTCACCCGCTCCGGAGGGAAGCTGACCACATCGGCTCCGGGATTTCTGCGGGAACTGGGCTGGGAAACGACAGAGATCGAGCGCGTCCTGGGCGAGTACCAGGAGGTCACCGAAGAACTGACCGCCCGCTACGCCGACACGGCGCTCTGCTACCCCCGGACTCACGGCGTGGAAGCGGAGACCAGCGCGGTCCTGTACGGACTGAACCGACTGCTCAAGCCTCAGTCGGTGGTGGAGACCGGCGTGGCCGACGGCCGATCCTCATGGCTGATCCTCGCCGCACTCGAGCGCAATGGCTCAGGGGTGCTGCACAGCTTCGACGTCAACCACACCGCAGGCCGACTGGTCGGCGAACACCCGCAGTGGCAGCTGGAGATCCTCGACCCGAAGGACCCCGCGGCATGCTTCAGCCGGGCGCTGGAGCGCGTGGGGTCCATCGATTTGTTCTTCCACGACAGCGACCATCTGTATCTTCCGCAGATGTTCGAGTACGGGCAGGCCTGGCCCAGGATGACCCAGAGCGGCATCTTCGCCAGCGACGACGTCAACTGCAGCAGGGCCTTCCTGGACTTCTGCGGGCGCCGCCGTCAACGCCCGGTCTTCCTGTTCGACTCCAGAAAGATCACGGGCGCGGTGCGGTTGCCGGGCGTTCCGCAGCGGCGCGCTGCACAACTCTCGCAGCAGGTGGGATAGATGGCCGACGTGATGCAGGGCAGGACACACAGCGAACCGGACTCCGCCCAGCCGGGTTCGCGCCCGCGGCTCGTCTATGTGGTGCCCCACCTGTCTGAAGACGAGTCCGAACACTTCGCGCACATCCCGGCGTTGCTGGCGGCTCTGGGACAGCGTGTCGACGTTGCGGCCGCTGTGGAGCGCGGCAATCCTCCGGCACAACTCGCCGGGGTCCGTCTCCTGATGCGCGTACCCGGCCGAAACCGGATCGGCCGGATGCTGGGCACCGCGCTCACGGTCCACCGCCTGTCCCGAGCCGGCTACCGGACCTACTTCCTGCGCTACTCCACCCTCTTCGTGATCGTCCTGATCCTGACCTACCCGGTGTACCGCCACCGCATCCTGCTCTGGCGCAGCGGTCTGCCCGACGTACGGAGTCCGGAGCAACCCAGGACCCTGCGGCTCAGGGCCCATGAGTTCGTCAACCTGCTGACGGCGCGGCTCGTGCACTGCCTGGTGACCGGCCCGGAGACCATGGTGCCGCTGATGGCCGGGGTGTGGGGCGTGCCGAGCCAACGGATGCGGCTGCTCTACAACGACATCGACGCCGAGCGCTTCGCCCCCCTGGACGAGGCCGCACGCGACGGGGCGCGGACCGAACTGGGCTGGGATGAGCAGGAGTTCATCGTGCTCTTCGTGCACCGGCTGTCGTATCGCAAGGGAGTCACCCTCCTCGCACCCCTGCTGGACGCGGTCGCTTCGGCCCCGCAGGTCCGCGACTGCGGCCTCCGGGTCCGGCTCGTGGTCGCCGGGGACGGCCCGGATCGGCCCCGCCTGGAACGCGAGGCGGCCGACCCGGCGAGGAGCGGACGCATGCAGCTGATGGGCTCCGTTCCCAATCGCGACCTGCCCCGGCTGTACGCGGCGGCGGACGTCGTCGTCATGCCGAGCTACGAGGAGGGCTTCCCGCGGGTGCTGCTGGAGGCGATGGCCTCGGGCACACCGGTGGTGACGACCGATGCAGGCGGTTCGGTGGACGTGGTGGGTGCCGACTACCCCTATGTGGCGCCGGTCGGTGATCTCGACGCGCTGGCCGGGCACCTTCGGTCTCTGGCGGCTGTTCCCCGTGCCGACCGGTGCGAGCTGGGGCTGCGGTTGCGGCACCGGGCGCAGAGTGAATTCTCCCCCGAGCGCGTGGCCGCGATGCTCCACGCGCTGCTGTGAGGGTGCGCCGCCGGCCACATGCATGGCGGCGCACCCGGCCGGATCAGCCGCGGTCGGCCCCGGTCCGTTGCCGGGCCTGGGCGCCGAAGCGGCGCGCTGCGAGCGCGTAGACGGGTCGCGGCAGCGCGGCCCGCGCGGCGTGCGTGGCCCAGATGTAGGGCGGGCGGTGGAGTCCGAGACGGTAGCGCACCGTGCTTGCCGCGGCGGGCGAATGCGGGCTCACCAGGACGAGCCACTCCCGCACCGCGGCGCCGCCTCCGTGACTCTTCAGGGAATCGGGCGTGACGAACCTCTGGCTGTGGTGTCGCAGTCTGTCCTCCACGATCGCGTGCCGATGGGCCTGACTGGGGATCTTGCGGACGTCGAAGTCGACGTAGATGCTCCGCAGCCGGCTGATCACGCCGCTGTCCAGGAGGTCCTCGAGTACGTCGCACTCACTGCCTTCGCAGTTGAGCTTGAGGTAGATCTCGTCGTCGTCCGACGTGTTCGCCCGCAGCCAGTCCGTGGCGCGCAGCAGGGAGATGGTCTCCGCCCGGACGCGCCCGTCGCCCAACTCGCCCTTGTCGGCATACACACTCGCTCCGAGCAGACCCGCCCCGAACAAGGTAGCCTGCCCCGTCCTGCTGGACAGGCCGGCCGGCACGATGTGCACCCGGGAGTCGCGGAACCCCCGGAGAATGCGCCGGCAGGGTTCCGCCGGCTCGAACGAGTAGATCTTCTCGAAGCCCCAGCGGGGGTCGAGGGCAACGTCGAGGGACTCGCCGTAGTGTCCGCCGACATCAAGGAAGACGCGCATGCCGCCCACCGCTCTCCGTGTCACGCCGTCACGGCAGCCGCGTCGCGGAGAGGGCCACGGGAACGGGTGGACAGCCATTTCCACTGGCGCTCGATCCCTTCGGTCAACGTGACCGAGGGGACGTAACCGAGCAGGTCACGCGCCTTCGTGAGATCCGCTTCGGTCACCTGCACATCGCCCGGCTGGGGGATGTCGTCGCGCACCGGAACCTCCGCCCCGGTGATGTCGGCGATCCTCCTCAGCACATCGAGCACCGAAACGCTGTCGCCTCCGCCCACGTTGACCGCCTCCGCGGTCGCATCTGCGGTCGCTGCAGCGACCGTGGCTCCCGCGGCGTCCGTGACGAAGGTGAAGTCCCGGCGCTGGTGGCCGTCCCCGTAAAGCTGCAGCGGCTCTCCCGTGAGGATTCCGCGCAACATCCGGCCGATAGCCATGTCCGGCCGCTGGCGGGGGCCGTACACCGTGAAATAGCGCAGCGCGACCACGCTCGTGGGGCTTGCCGGGGCGAGCGCGTAGGCGAGAGCAAGACGTTCGGCCGCGAGCTTGGTCACCCCGTACGGTGACAGAGGAGCGGTGGCGTCCTCCTCGCGCAGGGGGCCCCTGCCGACGGCGTCCCCGTAGACGCTGGAGGACGAGGCGAGGACGAGGCGGCGGACACCCGAGGACTGGCATGCGTCCATCAACCGCTGCGTCGCCAGTACGTTGCAGGCGAGGTACTCGCCGAAGCCGTCCCCCCACGATGGCCGGACGCCCGGAATGGCCGCGAGGTGGAACACGGCGTCCGCGGCGTGGACCCAGGGCTTGAGCTCGTCTGTCACGAGGTCGCCCTGGACCAGGCGGAAACCTGGGTGTCCCATGACGCCCTTGAGGTTCTCCGCCGCCAAGGCGTTGTCGCGGGGCGAGCGCCGGTCGATGCCGAGAACGGTGGCCCCGCGTTGCAGCAGGGCCTCTACGACATGGGAGCCGATGAAGCCCGCCGCCCCGGTCACAACAGCGCGTTCGATGCAATGAGCCGCACTCATCACGGATTCCCTTCCGTCACCACAGCTCCCACTGCGCCGGGCAGTTGCGGGCCGTCACCAGTGAATTAGACACCCCATTCTTACCGACCTGGGCCACTTTTCCGGTTTAGACATTCTCGGGAACTTCGTGATGCGTCCGCACGGTGGAGCGAAGCGGCGATACTGGATTCGAGTTCTTCCCTTTCCGTGTCAGACCGCAGCGGCGAGCCGCGCTTCCACATCCGGCCGTCGGCGGCGGCACACAGCCAGTACATCGGGCCCCGCGGAGGGCTGATCCGGCGCTGGGACGAGCCGGTTGCGGTCCGGGTCGTAGAGCACCATGTCGTAATCGTGGTCACCGAGCCATCGACGGACCTCACGGGCCGTGGAGCCGAAGCGGTGGAGGAACTTGTCGACGAGTTCGAGCATCCACACCGCCGGCTCGCCCCGGGCGATGAGTCGGTCTGCACCACGGAGGGCCAGGTGTTCCGTACCTTCGACGTCGAGCTTGCCCATCGCGAAGGAGCGTTCGGGCAGGGTGTCGTCGAGCCGGCCGAGCCTCACCTGCACGGCGCTGTCGCTGTCGCTGTCGGCCTCGGTCCGGATGCGTGAACCAGAGCCCCTCACAACGAACGACACGGTGCCCTGCTCGGCTCCGATCGCCATTTCATGGACCGTCACACAACGCAGGGAATTCACGCCGACGTTGTCCTGCAGCCGTTTCGCAAACGCGGGCACGGCCTCGAAGGCGTGCACGGCTCCGCTCGGCCCCACGAGCTGGGCGGCGAGCAAGGTGAACATTCCTTCGTTGGCGCCGCCGTCGATAAACCCGTCTCCAGGCCGGAGATACCGCTTCATGAAAGTCATTTCTTCGTAATCCGGAAGTCCGCCGAAATAGACGAAACGACCCGGCTGCGTGCTGTCGGGATAGGCGCGGAATGACATATCGCCGTATACGGACAAGTCCAGTGGCCGCCCGATCATCCTCTTCCAGGCTTGCCATCCCGCCATGGCGGCGAAGGCCTGAGCCCGCCGCCCACGGTTGGCGGGATGTTCCCAGACCATTTTGGCCATGCCATGAATTGTCGTCGGCATTCGCTAGCTCCCTTTCAGCGCCCATCATGCGAAGGAGTGCAGCCGTTCCGGCGCCGCTCGGTACCACTTCTCGACGCGCTGTGCGACCCGGGACCAGTCCAGCTCTGCGGCCGCACGTACCCCGAGCTCACTCATCCGGTTGCGGCCCGGTCCGTCGTCGAGCACGGTTCTCAGAACATGCACCAGGTCCGCCTTCGAGCCTGATGGGAAGACCCGATAGGCCTCCCGGTCGGTGACCACCGGATCGAGCGAGGCGTCCGAGGACACCACGACGGGCGTGCCCAGCGCGAGCGCCTCCAGCGCCGCCGTGGGCACGCCTTCGCCTTTCCCGCAGAGTCTGCGTGACGCGAGGACGAACACTTCGGCTCGCCGGACCAGGTCGTAGACCTTCTGCCGGTCCAGCGGACCCACCAGTTCGACTCCCGGACCCGCCGCTGCGAGCCGGTTGAGGCGGTCCAGCTCCGGGCCTTCTCCCGCGACCACCAGACGCATGCCCGGCCGACTGTGCGCCAGTTCGTGGAACGCCTCGATGAGCAGATGGTGGTTCTTCATCGGGTTCAGCGCGCCGACGCTGACGATCAGGCCGGGCTCACGGGCCACAGCATCGATGGGGGACGGCATGGCGGACAACTCCAGGCCGCTGGACATGGTGAGGATGCGTTCCCGGTCCACACCACGCGCCGCGAGGTCGGCAGCGGTCGCCGACCCCAGGGCGATGAAGGCCTTCACGTGCCGGAAAGCGTGCCGGGCGAGCCACTGATGCCGGTCGGTGAGTGCCGCATGCACCGTCAGGAACAGCGGAATTCCCAGGCGTCGGCACACGGGACCCAGCCCGGCGGCCTCGATGTGGTCGCCGTGGAGATGCACCAGGTCCACGTTGCGTCGGGCGGCGCAGAGGTCCTTGATCGCCGCAGCGGCTTCCGCCGCGAAAGCGAGCCGGTCGGACACCGGCCCGAGCATCCAGGACCGGGGGATCCTTCGCAGCGGCAGTCGCGTGGCTCCGACCGGTACCGTCGCCCCGTGCCGGAACGACATCGTCACCCGGTTTCCGCCACTGACCTGATGGCGCGTCAGGTATTCGACATGGCGTTCCATTCCTCCCGGCATTGGGGGGACCCGATAGCTCACCCGCACGATGTGCATCGTCGTGATACTCCAGCCCTCGCGTGTCGGCTCGTCACGTGACCACCGTTGCCGTCACTGCTGACGGCCGCCCGCGACCTGGCGCGCATCGAATATCACCGAAGGATCGCGGCACAGCGTGCTGCCTGCCGTTCGCCTCGCCGATCCTCACCGGAAAAGACCAGTGAGGGGCCATGCGGCGCAGGCTCGGGTACCAGGTACGCACAGGCGAGGAGCCGGGGTCGCAGTGGGCCGGTGCCGGTCCCGCTGGAGGCGCACGCCCCAGCCGTCGTCCGGGTACGGGACGCGGCGCAGCTCCGCGAGCGTCTTGGCGTCGCGCTCGATGGCGGTCCGGTCCCGCCAGGTGAGCTGCCACAGGGTTCGGCCGAGTCACCGAACAAGGGCGCGGGGAGCGCCGCGCGGACCGTGGGCTTCTTGCCCGGACGCCCTGCCCGTACCGAGGGCCGGCCGGAGATGCCGGTGCCTTCGTAGAGCGTGTCGCGGGCCATCTCGAGTCCGTGGGTGACGCCTGTGAGTCGTGTGGGAGGGAAACGAGCACCTCGACCCGCAGGTGCTCGACCCGGTGGGCGGCGAACCGCCGCCCACCCGAGGCCCGGCCTGCCGGATCGTCCAGGGCGCGCTCTCCCGTCGCGTACGACGCGAGCAGCAGCACACCCAAGAGCACGGCCGCCCCGGTGCGGCGCGGGCGCTCGGACACGGTAGAAACCGCCCAGCCGTACATCGCATAGCTGGCCCGTTCGGTGAGGTCCATGACGTTGTCGGCGGTGACCTTGGACTGTGTCCCACATGGCTAGTTGACAGTTGTCCTGGGCATGGGGAGTGGGCCGTGGGGATGGATCGTTCCCGATGGCCTGTGGGAGATTGCCAGGCCGTTGTTGTCGCCAGCTCGTGTGCGGCCGCAAGACGGTGGGTTCGCGAACATCGATGACGAGGCGGTCTTCGCCGCGACTGTCCAGGTACTGGTCAGTGGCTGTGCCTGGCGGGCCTTGCCGCCGTGCTTCGGGGCGTCGAAGTCGACCGTGCATCGTCGGTTTGTCATCTGGTCCCGTGCGGGGGTCTGGGGCCGACTGCATCAGAAGGTTCTCCACCTCGACCGCGACGCGGGCGGCCCGGACGAGTTCCGGCGCGTGCTTCTGCAAGGAGAGGGCCTCGGGCATCACGTCAACGCGGCTGTCCGGCGTGGGCGGTGGCAGGGCTCGCACCAGCGGGGACAGCACGTCGCCGGCCAGCCGGTCGGCCGTGTACGCGGCGACCAGCAGTATGTTCCTGAGCACGCGACGGCGGCCCGGCGCCCCCTCGCGGGAGCGGCCGGGCCTGCGCATGCGGAAGGCGTTTCTGCCGGGGCCGGGACACCGTGGTACCGCCGTGCTGATGTCGCGCTCCGTCATGCACTGCGGCGACGGCGCACGGCCAGCATCGTTCCGCCGCCGGCCGCAATCAGCCCGGCTGCGATGTTCTCACTGCCGGTGTCCGCGAGGTCCGGGCCGTGGTCGGGGCGCTCCGGTCCGTTGTGTTCGTTCCGTCCGTCGTCTCCGTCGTGTCCGTGTCCGTGATCTGGCCGACCGACCGCGGCCCACACCTTGATGCGAGCGGAGCAGGTGAGGTCGGGATTGCGCGCGGTGACCTGGAAGGTGTGCCAGCCGGCGCGGACCCTCCTCGGGATGGTCACGGTCGCACGCGCCGTCCCGCTGGCGTCGGCCCGGTACCGGCCGAGCTCGATCGGGTCCGATGACAGCAACGCCGTGACAAACTGCCGGGGGGCGAACCCCGTAGCCCTGAAGTTCACGGTACCTCCGGCCGCTGCCGCACTGGCGCCCAGGGTGAGGCATGGGGGTGGCGGCGGGTACGGTGGCGGGTACTGCGCATGGGCGGTCTGCGCCCCCACCAAAGGTGCGACGACGAACACGGCAGCCGATGCCGCCGATGCCAGACAAACCCGCCATCTGGGTGATGTGGTCATCTTCTCACTCTCCTCGACTTCCATCTGGGCCAGGCTGCAGCGTCGGCCGTCATCAAGATCCAGATACGTGGATATATGAAGAAAGGGGACATTGGGGCGTTGGCTGGCGGTGTTTTGCCCAGAAGTCACCGGATGGCGCAGTGTCCGCTCCCCGATGGCCCACGCTGCCACCCCGACGGGGTGGCCGGACGGCGTGACGCCAGGGTCGTTCGACTGGCCGACATGGGGTGTCTCCCCCGGTTGGAGCGCGCGAGTCCCTATCGTCGGCTGCATACATAGGGAACACGGCATTCCATTTTGAGTGGTTCCCTCGGTCCCATGAGGGGTGCAGCTTGGATCTCCACGGATTCCTGAAGGCTCTTGCCAGACGCTGGCCGACCGTCGTGGTCTGTCTGGTTCTCGCGATCGGGGCGGCGCTCGCCGCGACGAGCTTGAGCACACCCGTCTACGAGGCGAGGACCCAGCTCTTCGTCGCGACCCGCACCGGTGAGGACACCGCCCAACTGAACCAGGGGCAGAGCTTCTCGCAGGCGCGCGTGCAGTCGTACGCCGCGATCGTGACCACCCGTCAGGTGACCCGGCCCGTGGTGAAGGAGCTGCGGCTGCGCACCACCCCGGAGGAACTGGCGTCCCGGATCACCGCCGTCGCCCCGCTCAACACCGTGCTCATCGACATCACCGTCCGGGACACCGAGCCCAAGCGTGCGGCGCGCATCGCCAACGCCGTGGCGCAGCGGTTCAGCGCGGTCGTCGAGCGCCTGGAGGCGCCCAAGTACGCGCCCGACTCGGAGCGGTCCCGAAGCAGCCGTACGGGCGACGGTGCCTCGCCCGTCTCCCTGGGCGTCACCCAGGAGGCCGTCGCCCCCGTAGGTCCCGTCTCGCCCCGCCCGCTGCTGAACCTGGCCGCAGGAGTGCTCGGCGGCCTGCTGCTCGGTGCCGGACTCGTCGCCCTGCGCGAGAACCTCGACACCACGCTCAAGACGAGCGAGGCGCTGGGCGAGTTCACCGCGCTGCCGGGTCTCGGCACCATCCCGTACGACAGGAACGCCCCCAGGCAACCGCTCGTCAGCGCCGATAGGCAATCCAACCGCGTCGAGGCCTTCCGCAAGCTGCGCACCAACCTGCAGTTCTCGCAGGTCGACGACCCGCCCCGGATCATCGTGGTGACGAGTTCGGTGCCCGGTGAGGGCAAGACCAGCACCGCGGTGAATCTTGCCCTCTCGCTCGCCGAGGCGGGTGTCTCCACCTGTCTCGTGGACGGCGACCTGCGCCGTCCGAGTGTGGCCTCGACCTTCGGTCTCGTCCAGGACGCCGGTCTGACCACGGTGCTCATTGGACAGGCCCGGATCGAGGACGTGATGCAGCAGGTCGGCGGCGGACTCTCGGTGCTTGCCAGCGGCGCCGTACCACCGAATCCCACGGTGCTGCTCGCCTCGGCGCGGATGGAAGTGGTGCTGCGCGACCTGGCGGACACCTACGAGGTCGTGATCGTCGACAGCGCGCCGCTGCTGCCTGTCGCCGACACCGTCGGACTCGCTCCGCTCGCCCATGGCGCACTGCTCGTCGTCCGCGCCGCCAAGACCAGCCGGGAACAGGTCCACACTGCTGCGGAATCGCTGGACCGCGTGGGTGTCCGCGTCCTCGGCACCGTCTTCAACATGGCTCCGGTGCCCAGGGGCGACCGCTACGGCGACTACGGGTCGTACGGCGAGCTGCCCGCTCCCCGTGGGGCGGAACGCCGGAGGGAGGCCGCTGCGGCGACGCATCTCGCGGGCGAGAAATGACCTGTGTCCTGTTCGTCTGCACGGGCAACGTGCACCGCTCGGTGCTTGCCGAGCGGCTGCTGGCCGCGAAGCTACCGCCCGGCTCGGCCGTGCGGCCGGAGAGCGCCGGCACGGAGGCGTGGCCCCGGCCCGGTATGGAGAGCTCCACCAGGGCGGTGCTGGAGAAGCGGGGAGGTGACGGCTCCGGCTTCGCCGCCCGCCCGCTCACGGCGCAGCTCGTCGTGGGAGCGGCGCTGGTCCTCGGGCTTGCCATCGAGCACAGGGAGGCGGCCGTGCGGCTTGCGCCGTCGGCGATGCGGCGCTGCTTCACCCTGAAGGAATTCGTGCGTCTCGCCGCGGGAGGAGTGCGGGGCGGGGGAGCGGGCCGGGAAGGCCCGCGGGACGTGGACGGTTTCGACGTCGTCGTCGCGGCCGCGGCCGGCCGTCGGGGTGCCGCCGCCCCGGTCCCGCCAGTCGAGGACGACGTCGCAGACCCGTGGGGGAGGCCCCACCCTGTGCTGTACGAGTGCGCCCGCGAGATCGACGGGGCGGTGAGCACGCTCGCCCGGCTGCTGGGCGGCGGGGCGAGCGCCTGAATCGAGGGTGCACGGCGGGGGCTGCCATTCCGATCACTGGACCGCCCTACGCGTCGTGGCAGTTCGCAGAGCTGTGCTCCGAGCTCGGGGTCATCCGCTCGACGGGCGCGCGCCTCGCGCAGTCGCACCTGCAGTTCCGTAATTTGGGTGCGGAGATCGTCGGCAAAGGACCGGGCGGTGTCCTCCTGGATGCCGAGCGCGTCGAGCACGGGGGCGATGAGCATGTGGGCCGACGGCTTCGGTGCCGCCGCGCGCGCTGCCATTGCCGACCAGGCAACTTTTCTCGCCGGCCGAGCGGACCTGGACGAGCGCGGCATCGAGCGCTTCCTGATCTCACCCGGATGTATCTCCGGCCTCGTGACCGCACGCAACACCGTTTGGCGGCGTGTGCCACTGCTCGGCTCTAAGCTCGCGAGGCAGGAGAAGGGGGAGTTCGTGCGCGACCGCATGCTGACAGCCGACGTACCGCTCGGGCCGTTCGAGGGCACAAAGATCACCGTTTACTCGGCGAAGGGCAAGAACGCCAGACTGCATGTCCGCAGGGAATGCGGCCAGCTCCGCACGAACAATGTGACGACGACCGAGGTCCCATTCAACGCGGACGTGGCGGACAGGTTCGGTTCGGGTTGCGCGGACTGGGGGCCGAGGGTCCGGCCGACGTCCGGGTTGGGCATCTTCATGGGGGCGCTCGGCGGAGCGGGGTTGCTCCATCAGCGACGAGCTGCAGGAGCGGGTCTTGTTTCGCTGGCGTCATGCCGCGGGGAGCCTTCACCGAGCGCAGGCAGCCACCGCCCACTTTCCTTGGCTGACGGACTGGGCTCGGCCGAAAGTGTCGGCGAAGGAGAGCTACCTCGAGGTTTCGCGGGCGCAGGCGGCCCTCTTCGTGGAGCCGGCGGGTCTCGTCGTAGCCGCTCCGGCGGCGACGCTGGAGAAGCCCTCGCTGCCGACCGACGATCCTGCCTTCGCGGTGCTCGGCGACAGCAGCCGGATCTCCACAGGCCTGAACGCACTATGGCGCAGCTGGCAGTACTCGGCGGAGCGGGGCTGGGAAGGACCTGAATCACGGTCGGTCAGCCGCTATGACCTCGTGCACGGCATCCGGCCCGACAAGAAGGGGCACGCGGAAGCTCTGGAAGGAGCCGCCCGCCTGATCCAGTCCTGGGAGGACGAAGCCCGCGCCGGCGCTGCGGCGACGGATTCGACACCGACGGTGTGGGTCACGGCGCGCTTGCCGGAGGCCACGGAGGAGCCTTCGCGCGGAGGTGCGCCCGGCGTCCCGGAAGGCCTCGATCGGTGGACCCTTGGCGTGGTGGTGACGTGGACCGTGACCGCCGACTGGGGTCGGCGCACGCTGACGCTGAGAGTTCCGGCCCTCGTCGCCGACAGACTCCTGGACCCCTCGGGCAGCCTTGCGTGCGAGCCGGGCGGTTCCGAAGCTGTGGCTACTGAAGCGGGCCAAGGGCAGCCGGACTCTGTCCGGCCCGGGGTTCTCGACGACACCGCTGTCTTCGACCGCCAGCCCGTTACCCCTGCTCATTTGCGAGCGCTGCGGAACTTCTCGTACGCCGCAGGTCAGCTCTACATCGTCTTCTCGACGAGCGGAGGAGCGGAGGTTCTGCCCCTCGACGCCATCGAGAAGCGCGTCGCGCAGGGCTGGCTCGGCGTCATTGTCGCTGGCGCGTCGGACCTTCCCGAAAGCGTGATCAGTCCGTGGATCAAGGAGGTCGGCCTTACGCCGGAGGTCCGGTTCCGCTCCGGTATAGCCGACGCAGACACAGGGGGTGCGCGCTTCCGGGCAAGGCACCCCCGGCGGCCCTACGACCTTCGCCACGCCGGTATCTCGTTCTGGCTGCACTCCGGCGTGGACCCGGCCGAATGCGCCCGCCGGGCCGGCCAGAGCATCCAGGTCCTGTTCCAGTGCTACGCCAAGTTCCTGGACGGCCTGCAGGAACATTCCAACCGCCTCATCGAGGAGTCGATGCAAGAGTGGAGCCGTCGGAGCGCGGACGCCGGCACTGCGGACTGATCCAGGATCTGGCCCGTGTATGGCCCGGAACAGCTGGTCAGAGGTGGGATATGGATGGGAGGAACTGGGAGGAGCAGTACATTTCAAGCGCTGCCGTGAACGGTGCGCTCCAGTGGTCAAAGAGGGCGCCTGCGGGGCAAAAGCCCAGGTCAGGCGCCTTCCTGCGTGCGGGCTGGAAGAAGCCCAGCTTCTTCGGGGAGTAGGACACCAGCAGATTCTTCGTCTGCTGGTGTGCCCGGTATCGCCGCGTTGGCGATCTTTCGCTCTGGCTCTGGAGCGAGGCCGCCGGCACCGTCGGGGCACCGCCAGTCGGTAGTGCGTCTGGGCGTGGCACCCCGCGACGTGAAAACAGGCGGCCGGGACCGGGACGGTGGTGAGGGCTGTGACCGGCTGGGGCCGGGCATAGGGGGCGTGGTCGAGGTGGAGGGCCCGACGAGGGAGGGGGACCGGGTGAGACGCTCGACTGTTGCCCGTCGCCTGCCGGAGGTATCGTTGCACCAATGTTGACACCAGTGGTGCATTAATGTGTGGCGCCACCCAGGGATCTGTGAGGTGGCCGATGTGTGAAGTGTTCCGATGGGTCTGTCGGGCGGACCGTGGTGTGCACGCGCCTGCTGCCTTCTTCATCGTTGGCGGCGGGCAGTGAGGCGGGGTGGCGGTGGGGCCGTTTCGGCTGCGGGGACGTCGGCGGCGCTGATCGCGGGTATGGCGCTCGGGAGTATCGGCGGCAACCTGATGCCGGTGCTGCTGTCCGGCTATGCGCTGCGGTTCGGCCTGTCCGGTGCGGCGTCGGGAGTGGTGGCCGCGGCTCAGCTGCTGACCACGGCGGCGGTGACACTGTTGATGGCTCGGCGGGCTGCTCTGCCGGGGCGGGCGCGGATGGCCCGTGGCGGTCTTGTGGTGGCCGCGGCGGGATTCGCCGGTGCTGCGCTGGCGCCCGGTTTCGTGCTGCTGACGGCGGCGAACGTGCTGGCGGGAGCCGGGCTGGGGGCGGTGTTCGCCGCATCTGCCGCGGGTCTGGCGGCGACGGGTGACGCCGACCGGGCATCGAGAGTGGCCGTGCTCGGGAGCACTGTTGCCTGTGCGGTGCTGTTGGTGGTTGTTCCGGCTGTGGACGCCGGGCTGGGAACCGGCGCGGGGTTCGCGGTGGTGGCGGTGTGCTGCGTGCCCGCGTACGTCCTGGTCGGCCGGCTTCCGGAGAAGTCCGGGCAGTGCGCCGCGGGCGCCGCGGATTCTGGGGACGCTGGGCGGGCGGGCGTCCCGGGAGTACCGCTGCTCGCGGCGGTGACGCTGCTCCTGGCCACCGATCAGGGCACGTGGTCGTACGCGGCGGTGTTCGGCCAGGAACATGCCCGTATGTCGTCCTCGGCGGTGTCCGTCACTCTCGCGGCCGCGGGTATCTGCGCGTTGGGGGGAATCGTGACCGGTTCGCTGGCCGCACGCCGTTTCGGGCGGATGCCCGCGCTGGCCGGGTGCCTGGCGCTGGGCGCGGTCGCCAAGTGCGCGGTCGTGTGGACGGGGTCCGCGGCTGCGTACGCGGTGGCGATGGTGGTGTGGCAGTGCTGCTACCTGGCGGTACTGGCGCTGGCGCTGGCCGCGGCGGCCGAGATCGACGCGAGCGGGAGGTGGGCGGTGGCGCTGAGCGGTGCGGTCATGGTGGGAGCAGGGCTGGGGCCTCTCGCGGTCGGGGCCCTGCTGGACGCCGCAGGGCCCGCCGGACTCGGCGCCGCGCTCGCGGCGGCTACCTGCGCCGCGGCCGCCCCGGTGCTTCGTATGGCCCGGATCAGCGACGGGGCACCGGTCGGCGCCGTCCTGTCAGGCGTCGTCGCGGTCGCGGGCGCGCCGGGCCCGCGCCTCGACCGCATCGATGAATAGGCCGATGGTCGTCTCGAACTGGTCCTCGGCCTCGATATCGGCGAGGTGGTGCGCCACGGAGGCCAGGCGCGGGTACTTCTTCGGCGACGCGGCCAGGTACTCACGCTGCCAGGCCTGGTGGTCGCCCTCGCGAGCCTGTTCGTCCAGCAAGCTGACCGAGGCCTCGTAGATCGAGAGCGCCAGCGCGGTATCCACCAACGCGCGGTAGTACGAGGCTGCCTCGCGCCCCCGCAGCCCCGCCTCCAGCAGGGCGCCGATCACGATGTCGGCGCCCTGGAACTCCGCGGCCCGGCGCGAGGTGCGCGCCGCCACCAGGACGGCGACACCCGGATGCGCCCGGCACGCGGCGCGGGTCCGGCGTGCGAGCGAGGCCAGGGTCCGCCGCCAGTCCGGTTCAGGGGCGAAGCCCTCCAGGGCCTCTTCCATCAGGCGGGCCGCCAGGGCGAGCAGCAGATCGTCCTTGCTGCCGAAGCGGCGGAGCACCGAGCTGTGGTCGGCGCCCAGCTCGGTGCCCAGGCGGCGGAAGGTGAGAGCGTCGGGGCCGTCGCGCTCGATGATGGCCATGGCGGTGTCGAGGATCAGGGCGACGCTGAGGAAGGGGGCATTGGGGCGGCCCCGCCGCGCTGTGCCCGTCGCCGCCGGCTGGTTCCCGCTATCCGTCATGGCGATCATCATAGTGGGCCGGTCACAGGGCTCCCGAGCGGGCGATCTGGCGGGTGATCGCGAGGAAGGCGGTGATGGTTTCCCGGTCGCGTGCCGGGTCGTCGGCGGTCGGCCAGGCGCTGGTCTTGACGATCACCAGATCCGCCTCCGGGTCGACGTACAGGTACTGGCCGAAGATCCCCAGCCCGGTGAATGCCCGACGTGCCCCTCCCAGCGTCCACCACTGGTTGCCGTAGCCGTAGTGCGGATAGCCGCTGGGGCCCAGCTCGCCGACCGCCAGGTGCGCCAGGCTCCGGCCCCGGCCCCGCTCCACCCACTGCTCGGGCAGGATCCGGCGGCCGCCGAGCTCGCCGCCGCGGGCCATCAGCAGGCCCAGCCTGGCCATGTCCCGGGTGGTGGCGTTCAACGAGCCTCCGCCGATCGCGGTGCGTGGCCGGCCGCGGGTGAGGAAGTAGTACGCGTCGTGCTCCGGGCCGATCCGGTTCCACAGCCGTTCGGCGGCGAACCGCGCCAGGCTCAGACCGGTCGCCGACTCCAGCACCCAGCCCAGGACCTGGGTGTCGATCGTCGAGTAGTTGAACCGCGTGCCGGGTTCCGCGGTGCGCTCCACCGAGCGGACCACTTCGTCCACCGTGCCTGTGCCTCCGATCGCCCTCTCGAAGCGGCTGATGTTGTTGCCGGGGACGGTATGCACCTCCAGGTCGCCCGCACCGCTGCACATGTCGAGCAGGTGCTCGACCGTCGGCCCGTCGTAGGCGGTGCCCGCCAGGTCGGGCAGATAGCCCGTCACCGGATCGGTGACGCTCTTGATCGCGCCCTCCGCGATGGCGATGCCCACCAGCACCGACGTCACCGACTTGGTCAGCGAGAACAGCTGGAATCGCACCCCGGGCCCGGCGAACCGGCCCGGGTACGCCTCGTGGACCAGTTCGCCGCCGCGCAGGACGAGGAAGGAGGTGGTGTTCGTGTTCCGGTGCAGGTCATCCAGGGTCCGCTCGTGGCCCTCGAACGTGTAGGACACGTCGAGCGGTCCCGGCCGGCCGGGCAGCGGGAGCACCGGACCGCCGCGCGGCACGCTCTCGTTGGGCATCACCGTGTCCATGTGGGTGAAGGTCCATTCGCTGAGCGGCCGCCGTGTCGCCAGCTGCCCTTGGTTGCGCCACAGCCATGCTGCGCCGGCACCCACTCCCGCCACCGCTGCCGCGTTCAGCAGCCATCCCGGCATATCTGTCATCACCTGTCTCCTTCGATCCTCAGTTGGGTAACCGGGGTCCCTCGGCGTCGCGCTCGCGCGCCCGGCATTGCGAAGAGGTCGGCGGCCTTGGCGGCAGCGGCCCATGGCGGTCCCGCTCGTGTCCGCACCATCGCCGCCGTGACACCCCACGCGCGGAGACGCATTTCGTCTGCCGACCGCAGCCCTACTCCCGAGCCGTACGGCCGCACGGCAGGGCCCTCCCGGAGGGCCGGCTCCCGGGACGGTGCCACGCAAGCCCTTCCGCTGCCGCGGACGTCTCCCACACGCGGACAGGGGACTACCCGATGAAAACTGTACACCGCTGGTGGCACCAGTGGTGCATTTAGCGCCTCGCGTGCCATCATGGGCGACGTCGGCGATGACCGTGAGGGGAGGAAGGGCTGGTTGTCGCTTCCCGTGCTGGGTGCGCATTCAGCGAGCGAGACCAAGACCGCCGGGTGGGCCGCGCGCCGTCGATTCCGTCTGCCGGCAGCTTCGCTTCCCTGCTTGCGGCAGCCTGGCCTCGGCCTCGCAGCCGATGCGTCGGGGCTGTCTGCTTCACGAGACCTTGTACGCACCACAAGCCAGGGCAGTTCTCGCAACACGGTCCCTCGCGACCTCATGCAGGACCTGTGACAGCCGACTTCTTGAACATGCAGTCCCGTGGAGATCTTTATGTTGGAGGATCCGGTTGTCCGGCCGGGTGGCGCGGGCCGGGGGAGTGCTCGGGCCTCAGCACTGATGCAGCGGTCCGCGGCATTGCTCAGCAGCACAGCCCTCGGCACGCTGACCGACCGTGTGGTGACCGACATCCTGGCCGACGTGCCGTTCTACCGGGCCTCTCAAGCCCCGGCTGATCTTCGCGAGACAGTGCACAGTTGCCTGTGTCTGGGCCTCGCCGCACTGCAGGACCTGGACCGCACGGACGACTTCGAGCACAACGCCTGGCATCTGGGCGCGCGGGGAGCCGATCAAGGCTCGCCGCTCGAGGCACTGTTGCAGGCGTACCGGATCGGCGGCGGAGCGCTGTGGAGCGGATTCGTGGACCTCGTCATCGAACAACAGCCAGGCGATGTGTTCCTGCTCGTCGATGTTGCCGAGAAGGTGTGGCAGCTGGTCGACCGAATCACACAGGTGGTTGCTGATGCCTACCGACAGGTCCAAGGCGAGCTCGCCGTGGACCGGATCCACCGCAACTGGCGGCTGCTCGACTCGCTTCTGTACGGACGTCCCGATCAACCGGAGCTCGCCGCCGCGGGCATGGCCCTGGGGCTGCGAGCCGCAGACCGGTTCGCCGTGGCCTGCATCCGAAGACCCACTGCCTACCCCGAGCCCGAGCCCGTGCTGACGCTGAGGCTGGGACGGAAAGGGGAGGGGGTCTCAGTTCTCGGCCACCGCCGTGCAGGTGAAGAGGCCATGCTGCTCTGCATGGGCAACAGAGATCTGGACGAGCTGCCGGACGCCTCCATCGCCGTCCCGGACGGCCAGGTAGGACTGGGACCGGTCGTGCAAGGGCTCGGACAGATCGGCACCGCCCGAGCTTTGGCCGAGCTCGCACTTGCCACCTGCCGGCGCCCTGGAGAGGTCAGTCGCCTGGACGCGCGATTGCCCACCGCTTTCGTCCTGGGGCGGCCCGATCTCGCATCCCGGATCGCCCGGTCCGTACTCCAGCCCGTGCTGAACAGGCCAAGAGGCGAACGCGAAGTGCTGCTTGCCACCCTCGCCGCGTGGCTGGACTGCGGAGGCTCCCCACAGCGTGTCGGGGCCCGGCTGTTCTGCCACCGCAACACGGTCCTCAACCGGCTCCGCAGGATCGAGCACCTGACCGGCCGGTCAACCACCCGCCCTCGCGACGTGGTTGAACTCTCCCTCGCAGTGGACGCCTATCAGTACGGGCAACACCCGCCCCTGGCTGACCTGCCTCCCCTCATGCCACCCAGGGGATAGGCCGGCACGGACCCCTTGGTCGCACACTCCCCCCTGCCGCTTCCGGACCGGCTCCTGAACGGTTGCGGCCCTTGGCCGAGGTGATGTCCGGAGCAGCCGTCCGCGTGGTCTCGCACGGTGATGACTCGGCCGTCCATCGTCACGACCACCAGCGAACGCACGTGCCTGCGCAGAGCCGGGGCCGGGGACGCGAAAGGCCCGCCGAGGGGAGCGGCGGGCCTTTCGCGGGGCGGCAACTGTGCTACGCGCGCCCGGGATCGTGGTCCTTGCAGACCTGCAGGGTGGTGTCAGAACTGCACCCGATCATGTCGCTGCCCTTGGAGTCGGTCCCCTCCTTGGCAGGTACGGTGGCGCTGCCGACACCTGTCCATGAATTCCCCAGGTCATTGGTGATCGTCCACGTGCCGGTCACCTTCTTCGTGAGCTGGGCCCGCAGGAACCAGCCGTACTGGTTGGGCTTGATGTGGATGGTGACGGATCCCCCCTGCGTGTTGTCCGTCCGCCAGCTGTTGGACCAGTTCCCCTGAATCGCGACGTCGATCTTTCCCTGCACGGCCCCGTCCTTGCCGAAAGAGACACCTGCTGTGGTGGTGACGGATCCCCCCGCGGTGTAGGTGTAGCCGGTGGTCTGACTCCAATTCATCTGCTTGTCGATGTTTTCGCTGGTGCCGTTCACCACCCGCCCGCCGTCGGGCGTCACGTTCCGGAAGTCGCCGAGGGTCGCCGTCGTGCTGTCGTCCACCTTGTAGTCGGCCGTCGAGATGACATCGGACTTGGCGTCGAACTGCTTCAGGGCGTACTTGGTGGCCAGTGTGCGCAGTTGGGCGCTCTCGGACCCTCCATAGGAGAGTTTCCAGTTCTGTGCCGTGTTGCCGCGGCTGCAGTCGCGGACTCCAGCTGTGGCGAATGCGCTCACGTCGGTGGTGGGCACGATGCATCTGTTGTCGCCGACGTGGCGGATCAGATAGTTCCCCCCGTCGCCCCATGCGTCGCTGACCGGCTGGACGTACCACTTCTGCTCATCGGCACCACTGCAGTTCGACTCGCTGAGGTCACCGGCGTAGGTACCGGTGGACACATCGACGCACTGGTTGGAAGTGCCGTTGACCAAGCGGAAGGTTCCGTCGTCGTTGGGCTCGATTTTGAATTGCTGATCTGTTGAGTCGCTGACCTTCGCAAGGTCGTAGACCGTCCCGTCGGCGTACGCGTAGTTCCGGCGGAGTGCGAGGTCGCTGGTTCCCCCCGACGCGGATATGCGAACAGGGATCTCTGCGCCGGTGCTTCCGACGCCCGCGTGGGCGGCCGACGTGGTGAGCGGCGATAACACGAATCCCAGCGCCGCAACCGGGACCGCCAGCACCGCGGCAGTCGTACGCGGCCCTGGGCTGTGGGGGATCATTCCAACGGTCATGGTTCCCGTTTCCTCATTCCGTAAGCGCTGCTCGGGGCCGGGTCAGGTGGCCCCAAGCGGTATCCGCGACGCCGTCTCCAGGCCGAAGCCTTGGCCGGGCACCGGTGCACCCCGTTCACCGCGTTCGCCCGGTCCGCCGTGGGACTGCCAACGTAGATGTGGGCTGCCGGGCGAAACATCCGTCATCTGACGGATAGTCCACGACCACCGGGCGCCGGAACGTGATGACCTGTGGTCAGCCCTGAGGGGGTGGCCCGTCCGGGGTCTCCCGGCGGATGACTTCGGTGGCGAGCTCGACACGTGAGGTCATCCCCAGCTTTCGGAGAGCGTGGGACACATGCGACCCGACGGTGCGCCGCGAGATGTACTTACGGGTGGCGATCTCGGGGTTGGAGCGACCGGCGGCGACATGGCCGGCTACAACGAGTTCGGAATCCGTGAGGGCCTCCCACCCGTGGCGGGCGGCGCTCCGTGGTTTCCGCGCGCCTCGGTGGACCGCGTGGGCGCGCAGGCGGGACAAGGCGCAGCCCGCGTTCCACTGAGCGTCCAGTCGGGTGTAGATCTCCAACGCCCGGTCGAGCAGCGCGCGGGCTTGGTCCGGCCGTCCCCGCTGTGCCAGTAGTTCCGCCGCGTCGGTGTAGGCGTGTGCCTCGCTCAGCGGTCTCGGCGCCTTCTGGTAACGGCGAGCCGCTTCCAGAAGCAGATCCGGGTCCCGGCCAGTAGCCCGTTGCACCGGTGGGCATCACCAAGGTGGTAGGGGGTACCGCTGTGGTCGGCCGTCTCCGGGCGGCATCGGCGTAGCGCCGTGCGTTCGTGGTGTCGTCATGGGCCAGGGCCAACCGGACGAGATCGGGTGTCAGGGAGCAGAGGATCAGGTGGCCCATCAGGTGACCCACTCCGCAGTCGAGTGCGACGGCAAGTCTGGCGTAGGCGCTTTCGGGACGGCCCTGGGCCTCGTCTGCGAGAGCGTCGGCAGACAGCGGCTTGTACGCGTAGAACCCGTCGAGCGTAGTGCTGTTGGTCGGCGCGGCCTCGGCGTTCGGAGGAGTCTCGGCGCAGATCTGTCGTCCGCGGTGTACCGAGATCAGCGCTGCCACCGCCCGCAGTGCCCGGCACATCGCGACGTGCTCGCCGGCGTGGAGCCCGGCCTTGACTTCGCGGAGGGCGTCGTCCCAGCGGTCGGCGTGGAACGCGAGGAGGGCGCAGGAGAGGTGGTAGCAGGGGAGAAAGAAGCCCCCTGTGTGTTCCACAGACTCGTGGACGGCTGCGAGGGCTCGCTGCGCTTCGTGGCTGCGGTCCGGACCCATGTAGCCGTTGGCCAAGGTGAGTTGGAGCGCGATCCGCTGTGCTGGATGCGTCGTCTCCGGCGTGAGTCGGGCGGCGTGCCGGGCAAGTTCCAGGGCTTCGGTGTCAGGCGCTTCGAGGAGTCGTTTCGCCGCCAGTACGTGCAGGGCATGGGCCAAGGCCGCGTCATCGTCCATTGTTTCGGCCGCACGCCGGATGGCGGTTGCGACCGCGCCGGCCTCAGGCAGTCTGCCCAGTGCGAACAGGCACAGTGCGCTGAACGCTCGGAACTGCACGGCCTCAAGCGCAGATACGCCTGGGCTGCTGCACGCGGCATAGGTCTCGACGAGCGCGAGGTGGGGCTCACCGCGAGCGAATGATGCGTGGACGACAATCCAGCGCAGTGGGCCTTCCCACCCCGGTCCACAGGTCGTGGCCAGTGCGCAGCGGGCGGTCTCCTCCGCTTCGGCCAAGCGGCCGGAGGCGAGTTGGGCGACGGCGCGGTGCAGCTGGAGTTGATCACGGCGCGGATCGACGGAGTCGGTGAGGGCCAGTGCCCGGTCGAAGAGAAGGCGAGCCATGGAGGGTGCGCGGGAAGTGATGCGGACAGCCGATTCCAAGAGCCAGTCGACGAGGAAATCTCCGGCCGCCGGTGCCGCGACCAGCAGATGCTCGGCGACCCGTTCGGGTGGCGCGCCGTCCCTGGCAAGGGCTTGCGCCGTCCTCAAGTGCAGCATGGCGCGGGTCGAACCTGACACGGCGTCGTACAGGGCATGCCGGATGAGGTCGTGACGGAAGACCAGTCGATCACCGGTGTCCTGCAGAACTCCGGCACCTTCGGACTTCGCGACGATACTGAGCAGGTTGTCTGTCGGTCGGTCGAGGACCGCCGCGAGATCGGTGACCGTACAGCCGGATCCCAGCACCGAGGCGACGCGAAGCGCCTGCAGTACCTCATCGCGCAGATACCGCAGCCGGTGTGCGATCAGTTTGGTCAACGACGGTAAAGGGCGGTCCACGGGAACCTCGGCGAGGCCGTCACGGAGCTCGATCGCGTCCTCACGCAGCAGGGCAGTGGCCAGCTCCATGACGTACAAGGGGTTTCCTGCCGCACCCTCGGCCATCCGGCACAGCCGGGGACCGGGCGCACCGCCACACAGGCCGGCCAACAAGGCCGGCGTTCCGTAGCGACCCTCGCCCTGTTGGATCTCGGCGGCCCGCGCTGTCGAGGGATGGGGCGGCTTCGAATCCACCCTCAGGCAGGCCGAGATCACCGCGAACGGGCGTTGCTGTTCCACCTCCGGCGCCGCCCCGTGAAGTACCCGCATGCCCAGCGATCCGGCGGTCCCCGCGGTCAGTTCCAGCAGGGCCGTCTTGCCCAGGCCGGCCTCACCGACGACGAATGCCGTCTGCCCCGCGCCCGCCCTCGCGGCTGCCGCCAGTTGCGCCATTGCCGCCGTCTCGCCCTCGCGGCCCACCAGCCGCCCCGCGACGTACACCGTGCCGTCTCCTCCGCGCTCCGGTCATCATCGCCTGTGGTTCCGGAAGGTACGACTCCGTCACATCGGGCCTGGTCTGTGAAAGAGGTCCCCCGTGGTTTCGGGCACCTGGGACGCGGGCCCCAGCGAACCACCCATCTGGCTGTTCAGCCGCTTCGGCATGTTCAGGCGGAGCCTTGTGGCCTTCTCCGGATTTCCGTAGCGGCTGGTCACCCAGCCGAGCAGGAAGCCGACCGGCACTGAGACCAGGGCGACGCTCTGCAGCGGATACCAGTTCATGTCCCAGTCGGGGAAAAGGGCATCGGGTCTGCCTGTGAAGGCGGGGGACAGTGCCTGGAGCGCCGCTGAGCAAGCCAGACCCCCGTACAGAGTCCACAAGAGCCCCGTGCGGGTGTAGCTGTTCCAAAACAGTGAGTACACCAGGGCTGGCAGCACGCTGGAGGCCGAGATGGACAGGGCGAGGGTTGTGAGGAACTGAATGTTCCAGCCCTGCACGGAAACAGCGAGGACGACACCCAGCGCACCCAGGCCCGCAGCTGCCCAGCGTGCGGCGGATACCTCGACCTCTTCCTCCGCACCCCCGTGCAGCACCTGCGCATAAATGTCGTGTGCCACCGCAGCCGCCGCGGCAAGCGTGACGCTTGCTGTGGTGGCCAGGATGGTGGCGAACACTGCGCAGGCCACGAGGACGAAGAGCCAGGTACCACCTGTCGTGGACGTTCCTCCCGCAAGACTGCCGGCGAGGAGCATCAGGGCGCTCGTGCCACCCGGATCGACGGAGACGATCGAGCGGCTGCCGACAAGCGCGGCAGAGCCGAGGCCTATCACAATGGCGGTCAGGACGAACGCTGCGACGATGTTGATCACGTGACGTACGGCGGTCGTTGCCGAGGAGAGAGCAGGAAGGGTATTGACGCGCATGATCACATGAGGCATAGAAGCCACGCCAAGGATGATCGTGAGTACCAGACCCACGAAGTCCAGATCGGCGGCGGCATTGGATACGTCCGGTTGCTTGCTCAGGCCCTGACTAAAGTATCCGGCCGGTCGGGCGCTGTTGCGGCTGGCAGAATCCAGCAACAAATCGACACTCCAACTGAATTTACTCATGACGAGCATCGCGACCACCGCACAGGCCGAGAACAGCACGATGTTCTTGATGATCTGCAGCGCGCTTGTGCAGCGCATGCCCCCGAAGACCGTGGCAGAGATGATCAGGAGACCAATCATGACAGTGATGACCTGCTGAGCCGAGCTGCCGGTCAGACCCAGCAGCAGGGCCACGGACACACCGACGCTGGCGAGTTCGAACATGAGCAGCGGGAGACACACAGCGATGGCGACCACGCCAGATGCAATACGCACCGCAGGCCCTGCAGCTCGGTGTGCAAGGACGTCTCCGATTGTGAACCGGCCGCGCCGGCGGAGCGGGTTCACCAGCAGCAGGAGCACCCCGAGGCTGAGCAGAGTGCTGAGCGAGATGAAGATGCCGTCATAGCCGAACAGCGCGACGGTGCCCGTCGTACCCAGGACCGTTCCCGCCGGGATGCATACACCGGCCAGAGCAAGCGCATTGCCGAGGAGCCCAATCCTGCGGCCACCACCGTAGTAGGCGTCTATTTGGTCCTTCTCCGGACCGACCATGAGGCAGAGCAACAGCATGACCACGAGGAATGCGAGAAAGGCGACGAGCAGGACACCGCGAGTGTGGCTCGCCACGGGCACTGCTGCAGCGAGGCCGCGCACAGACATCACGCCAGGTTCTCCTGCTCGCGCGCTACCGCTCTGCTGTAACGCGCAGCGGTCCAAACAATGGCCGGGACTTGAGCGCCGAGAAGCGCCAGACCCAGAGTGACCTCACCGAATACTCGTGCGGTAAGCGCGCGCGAAGCGAGTAGACCGAGCAGCAGATTGAAGATGAGCAGGAGCGTGTTTACGGCGATGAACTGAATTCCTGCACGGCGTGGTTGTCTCAGAGATCGCCCTCTGGGCCATTCAGGGTGAGGCACTGCCATTACTTTCTCCATGGTGTCTTCGAGTGGGATGGAAGCAGGCAACCATGGCGCCGATGGGCGGTCTACGTGGGCCGGAAAGCGCGCTGCGCGGGCCCAACCGCATCCGATGTGGGTGTGCCCGTGCCCACGCAAACACACGATCGCGATGGGCTGGTGTGGACCGGACGGGGTCCCTGGCCGTCGGCGGAGTGCTGGATGCCGCAGGCCCGTCACTGGAGACTGTGTCCACCGCCGCGCATATGGTGCGACAGAGTCGGCTCGGAATTCAGGTGAATGCTCCGACGACCTTCGCGATTCCCTGATCAGGGTTCGCGGTCCAGGTGGGCCAGTGCTTCCAAGTCAAGTACGAAGCCCATGGCCGATTCCGGCGGGGATTCGGCTTCCCGAAGCGGCTGTTCTGCCCAGATGATCTTTCCGGAGCCCGTAAACCGGGTGCCCCACCTCTCGGTGAGCTGGGCTACCAGAAGCAGTCCGCGGCCACCCTCGTCGGACATGCGCGCGCGACGAAGGTGCGGGGCGGTGTTACTGGCGTCGGAGACTTCGCAGATGAGGGTGGCCTGCCGGATGAGGCGCAGCTGAATCGGGCTACCGCCGTAACGGATGGCATTGGTGACCAGCTCGCTCACCACGAGTTCTGTCGTGAAGATGGCATGGTCCAGCCCCCATGCCGTCAGTTGGTCGGACGCGTACCGGCGGGCATCGCTGACCGCTGCAGGATCAGCCGGGATGTCCCAAGCGGCGACCTGGTCGGCGTTGAACACACGGGTCCGGGCCAGGAGCAAGGCGACGTCGTCAGTGGGACGGCCGGACAGCAAGGTGGCCAACAGGGTGTCGCACGTCTCCTCGATGGACGAGGTGGAGAGCCGTGAGAGCACGTCGCGCATGAGGCCGAGCTCGATGTCGATGTCCCGTGCAGGGGCCTCGATGAGACCGTCGGTGTACAAGGCCAGCAGACTGCCCTCTTGCAGTTCGAACTCGGCTGTCTCGAAGGGAAGTCCACCGAGACCCAACGGGGGACCGATGGGCATGTCGGGGAAGTCGACCACCCCGTCCGGAGCGACGAAGGCGGGCAGCACGTGCCCGGCGCTGGCGAGCGAGCATTGGCAGGAGACCGGGTCGTAGACCGCGTACAGGCAGGTGGCGATGGTCTCCTCGGTGACCGGGGACTCTTCATGCCGCAGGCGGATGACCACGTCGTCCAAACGTGTGAGGAGTTCGTCGGGTCTCACATCGACATCGGCAAGGGCGCGGACGGCTGTCCGAAGCCGCCCCATGGTGGCAGAGGCGGCGAGGCCGTGACCGACGACGTCGCCCACCACGAGGGCGACGCGACCACCGGACAGCGGGATCACGTCGTACCAGTCGCCGCCGACTCCCGCGTGGGATCCCGCAGGCAGGTATCGGGCCGCGACCTCTACCGCGGAAGTCTCTGTGAGGCGCTGCGGGAGCAGGCTGCGCTGCAGGGTGAGCGCGATGGAACGTTCATGGGTGTAGCGACGGGCGTTGTCGATGTACACGGCTGCTCTGGCGGCGATCTCTTGGGCAAGGAGCAGATCATCGTCGGTGAAGGGGGTCACCGTGTGGTGCCGGAAGAACTGTGCCACGCCCAGTGTGGTGCCACGTGCTCGTAGCGGTACCACCAGCTCCGAGTGGATGCGATACGTGTTGAGGGTCTCCACTCGCGCCGGGTCCGCCGCCACCCGGCCCGGGGCGTGATCGGACTCGATGCGGTGCCGGGAGGCCTGCCCGCTGACCAGCGCACGAGCAACCGCAGATTCCTCGGGGTAGGCAAGTGTCTGCTGAATACCCACCATTGCTTCTGGGCAGCCCTCCAGAATGGACTGCTGGGCCACCCTGCGCAGGACGACCGGCGCTGTCGCTCTCTCTACATTCTGCCCCTGGAGTACGGGGTCGAGCAGGTCGACGGTGACCAGGTCCGCGATGTGTTCGATGCCGACCTCTGCGAGCTCCTGACCGGTTCGAGTGATGTCGAGCGTGGTTCCGATGCGCATGCTGGCTTCGTTGACCACGAACAGTCGTCGCTGCAGCCAGCGGTCCCGCTCCTGCTGATAGGCGGCTACGTGTTGTTCTGCCGCACGATCGACGTATTCGAACGAGAGTGTGATGAGTCTGACGGTTGCAGCGTTGAGCAACTCGACATCGCTGGTCAGCCGCCGAAGTTCTTCCAGCATCCACTTGAGCATGCAGTTCTGTGCCAGCCGGTAGGACCGGAGCAGGGCACTGAGAGGCCGGCCGCGCTGCGCGAAGCCACGCGAATGACTCGCAGCAGAGGCCGGTATTTCAACGGCATTCAGACTGATCCCTGCCTCGAGGGCGTACAGCACGGCGGAGAGCTCTTCGGTGATGCTTGCCAGCAGTGGATTGGCCAGGTCCTCGTCCTTCCAGAACTCGGGGATCTCATCGTGGTAGATCTGCACCAACTGATCCACCAGCCCGGATGCCCGCCCTCTGAGCCGCCCGGCGGCCATGGAGAGAAGAGCGTCGACGCTGACGTCCATGTCGAAAACACTACGCCGATCGTGGATGGTCACCCTGGGACCCACCACGACTGGCGCTGAGCTGCTCTTTCACCTCTCGGCCTGACACCGATGAGCAAATCGAGAGGGTGAGGTGAGTCGCCGGCGAATATTGACGGCCGTCTGGGTGTGCGGGATGCCCGGGCGCTGGGCTGCTCGACCCGCCCTCGGCGCGCTCGGCGAGGTCACCCCCACGCCCTGCGAACCCGGCATGGGTGGCTGCGGACCGAGCGGGCGGTCGCCGCGGCCAGGCCGTGGCTGGCCTGGCGGGAAAACGTGCGGCGAGTCCGACGTCGAGGATTTTCGCAACCTTGCCGATGGAGCGTGGCATGAGGTGGCGGTAGATCTTGAAGATGATGTCAAGGCTTTTGTGGCCCATCCACTCGGCGACTGGAGACCTTGAACTCGGATCCGGGATGCACGGGAAGCGCCCAGCCTGCTGCACCTCCGCGATCAAGGCCGCGCCGATGTCCGTTGGGGAGGGCTGCGGAACCTTGGGCGCATGCTTAACACGAGGACTCGGTTCGGCTGGGGTCTTGGTCTCGGGAGGCTCAGATTCTTGGGGCGCGCCAGCCGCTGTCGTCCGGGATCTTCGAGGCACGGGTTCGGGCCGGTCCGGGTGATGGCCGTGCTGGAGGTAGAAGCGCCCGGCATCGGAGATCTCCGCCTGCCACCGCCCACCTTCCTTCGGCATGGTGATGAGGTCCCGTTCCTTCAGGGCACGTGGAGTGTGGGCGAGCTCCGGGGATTCCGACGTGACGGGGTCGCGTCCCTCCCCGATGCGCGTGAGGAGGGCAAGTTGGCGATCGTTGAGCCTGGGGAACTGGGAACCGCGGGGCATCAAATTGTCCGAGTTCACCGTGTTGGCGATTCTGGCCGACGAACAGTTTGACCGCTTCGTCCGCCTAGCGATTGCGCGCGACATGCGTGTCGTGATCAACCCGAAGTTGGCTCTGCACGGGCCTCTTCTGAGGTGCGCGCGGAACATCCCTGGGGCCAGGCCGAAGAGCCGGACACATCGGCACGGCAACTGGCCCGGATGTGGAGCGTGCTACTTGATCACGTTGGGGAAGTCTGAGGCACTCCCAGGGGGAAGCGAGGTGTCCTGCCTCCCCCACTTCGCCTGATGTGTCGTCAGGTATGTCAGCATCTGGTCAGCTCGTTCCCCGAACACTCCGAAGTGGCTGTCTGGTTCGACGCCTGTTCGGCGGCGCCGCAAGAGCCTGGCTCGCATGGACGTGCTGGCAAGGAGCCTTCTCGTCAGTGGGAATCGATGTTCCTTTTAACCTTCGATCCGACGCGTGTCAGTGTAGGGTGAGACTGCCCCTGACCTGCAGAAAGCTGGCAGGGAGCTGTCTTATAGGAGTCCAACATGCTTCGTACCATGTTCAAGTCCAAGATCCACCGGGCTACCGTCACCCAGGCCGACCTGCACTACGTCGGCTCCGTGACCGTTGACGCCGACCTGCTGGACGCGGCCGATCTGCTGCCCGGGGAGCTCGTCCACATCGTGGACATCACCAACGGGGCGCGGCTCGAGACCTACGTCATCGAGGGGGAGCGCGGGTCCGGGGTCATCGGGATCAACGGCGCCGCCGCGCACCTCGTGCACCCCGGGGACCTGGTCATCCTCATCAGCTACGCGCAGGTCGAGGACGCCGAGGCCCGGGTGTTCGAGCCCCGCGTCGTGCACGTGGACGGCGACAACCGGATCGTCGAACTGGGTGCGGATCCCTCCGCCCCGGTGCCGGGTGCGGACCAGCGGCGCAGCCCGCACGCCGTGGCCGTCTGAGGGGGGCGGGGATCATGCCGATCGAGTTCCAGGACGACCGTGAGGCCGGACGGCTGCTCGCCGTCGAGGACGAGGCGGTGGTCGGCCGCATCGCGTACTTCGTGCTCGCCGACGCGCCCCACGCCCTGGTCGCGGTGCACACCATCGTCGAGCAGGGCCATGAGGGCCGTGGTATCGCAGGCGGGCTGGTGAAGACCTTCTACGGGATCGCCGCCGCCGAGGGGGTGCCCGTGGTGCCGCTCTGCCCGTACGCGGCGAGCTGGGCCGCCAAACATCCCGACGAGGCGCCCGAGCCGGCCGCCGAAGTCGTACTGGCGGCCAAGGCGCAGCTCGCCGCGGCCCCCGACCTCTGGTGACCGATCTGCTCCTGCTGCACACCTCGCCCCTGCACGTCCCGGTCTTCGACGCCCTGCGCGACCGGAACCATCCAGGGGCCGTCCTGCGGCACCTGGTGGTCCCGGAGCTGCTGGACCGGGCCCGCGCCGAAGGGCCGGAATCGGTGGCTCCGGCCCTTCGGGGGCTGCTGCTCGCGGAAGCGGGGCCGCCCGTGCTGGTCACCTGCTCGACCATCGGGGCGACCGCGGAGTCGCTGGCTCCGGAGCTCGGCGCCCCGGTGCTCCGGGTGGACCGGCCGATGGCGGCCGCCGCGGTACGGGCGGGGGCGCGGATCGCCGTACTGGCCGCCCTGGAGTCCACCCTCGCCCCGACCGGGGAGCTCCTGGCCGAGGAGGCCGGTGACCGGCCCGTGTCGATCGTCACGCACCTGGTCGCCGGAGCCTGGGAGCGCTTCGAGGCCGGGGACACCGCCGGCTACCTCGCCCGCGTCGCCGCGGCCGCCGGCTCCGTCACCGGCGCGGACGTCATCGTGCTGGCCCAGGCCTCCATGGCCGGGGCCGCGGACCTGGCCACGAGCCCGGTCCCGGTGCTTTCCAGTCCGGCTCCGGGCCTGGCCGCGGGCCTGGCGATGCGTTCGGCCCCGTAGAGCAGGCATATCACCCGGAATCGAGGGAAGGTGGCCCATATGGTGCGAAAGCGAGATGCAGAAGCGACGCAGCCGCCCGTGCCCGGGCCGGGCCCCTTCCCCGATCCCGAGCCCATTCCGCGGCCCGTGCCACCCGTGCCCGCTCCGGTGCCCGAGCCGGATCCGGTCCCCGCGCCGCCGGGGCCCGCGCCGATCCCGCAGCCCGGGCCCCTGAGCTAGCGAGAGCCGGCGAGAGCCCGCGGGCGGCCTACGACGTACGGGTTTCGGAGCGGTCACCGCTCCAGAGCGTGTGGAACGAGCCCTCCCGGTCGGTCCGCCGGTAGGTGTGCGCCCCGAAGAAGTCCCGCTGCCCCTGCGTGAGGGCCGCGGGCAGCCGCTCCGCGCGCAGCGCGTCGTAGTAGGCCAGTGAGGCCGCGAAGGCGGGAACCGGGATGCCCTGGCGCACCGCCGCCACCAGGACCGACCGCCAGCCGTCCTGGGCGGCCGCGATCTCCTCGGCGAAGTGCGCGTCCGCCAGCAGGCTCGGCAGCTCCGGCCGCGCGTCGTACGCCGCCCGGATCCGGTCCAGGAACGCGGCCCGGATGATGCAGCCGCCGCGCCACAGCGAGGCCACGGCGCCCAGGTCCACGTTCCAGCCGTACTCCTCACTGCCGGCCCGGATCTGGTGGAAGCCCTGGGTGTACGAGACGATCTTCGATGCGTACAGCGCCTGCTCCACCTCGGCGGCGAAGGCCTCCGCCGCCTCCGGTGCGAGCGCGGCGGCCGTCGGGCCCGCGAGCCCGCGGGCGGCCGTCCGCAGGTCCGCGTGGCCGGAGACCGCGCGGGCGAACACCGCCTCGGCGATCCCCGACACCGGTACCCCGAGGTCGAGGGCGATCTGCACGGTCCAGCGGCCGGTGCCCTTCTGCTCGGCGGCGTCGGCCACGACGTCGACGAACGGTTGCCCGGTCGCGGCGTCCGTGTGCGCGAGCACCTCCGCCGTGATCTCGATCAGGTACGAGTCCAGGCGCCCCCGGTTCCACGCCCGGAAGGTCTCCGCGATCTTCGCGGGGGAGTAGCCCGCCACCTCGCGCAGCAGGTGGTAGGCCTCGGCGATGAGCTGCATGTCGGCGTACTCGATGCCGTTGTGCACCATCTTGACGAAGTGTCCGGCGCCGTCGGGCCCCACGTGCGAGGTGCACGGCGTGCCGTCGGCGGCCTTCGCGGAGATCTTCTCCAGCAGCGGTCCGAGGGAGGCGTACGACGTGGTCGAGCCGCCCGGCATGATGCTCGGCCCGAGCAGCGCGCCCTCCTCGCCGCCGGAGATGCCCACACCCACGAAGTGCAGTCCGTGCTCCCGCAGTTCCCGTTCGCGGCGCCGGGTGTCCTCGAAGTGCGCGTTGCCGCCGTCGATGATGACGTCGCCCTCCTCCAGGAGCGGGGCGAACTCGCGGATCACGGCATCGGTCGGCTCCCCGGCCTTCACCATGATGACGATGCGCCGGGGGCGCTCCAGCGCGTCGACGAACTCCTTCGCCGACCCGGCCGCCACGAAGGCGCCCTCGTGCCCGAACTCCTCGACCAGCGCCGTGGTCTTGGCGGCCGTGCGGTTGTGGACGGCCACGGTGAATCCGTTGCGGGCGAAGTTGCGGGCGAGGTTGCTGCCCATGACAGCGAGTCCGGTGACGCCGATCTGGGCTGTGCTGGTGCTCATCGTTGCGCTCCTGCTTGCTTCGGTGTGCCTTCGGCGGGCGGGGAGCACCGAAGCTACCCCCACGCGGACCCCGGTGGATCTTTTACTCACCGAGCTACAGTCAAGTTCCTTTGGCATGCGCCCCGTTGCGCCTCTTGTCATGCTGTGATCGCGACGTTAAGTTGTGCGGTTCCTGATGTCTTCGAGGGGGGCTCCCATGGGTGTACGGGGCCGGCACCGCCGGTATCAGCCGAGCAGCATCAACCGGGCCTCACTGGCCGTCACCGCCGGCGGGGCCGGGATCGCGCTCCCGCTCATCGGGGCCGGAGTCGCCCACGCGGCCTCCGTGGACACCTGGAACAAGGTCGCCTCCTGCGAGTCGACGAACAACTGGCGCATCAACACCGGCAACGGGTACTACGGCGGCCTCCAGTTCAGCCAGAGCACCTGGCGGGCCTTCGGCGGCACCGCCTACGCCCCGCGCGCCGACCTGGCCACCAAGGACCAGCAGATGGCGGTCGCGGAGAAAGTGCTCAAGGGACAGGGGCCCGGCGCCTGGCCCAACTGCGGGAAGCAGGCGGGACTCACGCGCAGCGGCCCGGCGCCCGCCGTCACCCCGCAGACGCAGACGCAGACGCAGACGCAGACGCAGACGCAGGGACAGGCCCCCGTGGCCCGGACGACCCCGGAGCAGGGCGGCGGACCGCGCCCGACGGGGACCTCCGTCCTGCCGAACCCGTACGTCGTCGCGCCCGGCGACTCGCTCTCCGCGATCGCCACCGACCAGCACGTCGAGGGCGGCTGGCAGGCGCTGTACGAGACCAACCGGACCACCATCGGCGGCAACCCGAACCTGATCTTCCCGGGCCAGCGGCTCACCCTGCGGGTCACCACGGCGCCGTCCTTGCCGCCGCCGCCCAGGCAGGACCCCGAGAAGCCGCCGCGGACCGCCGACCCGGTGGCCCCCGTGGAGCCGGCCGCCGAGAAACCCGCCGAGAAACCCGCCGGGAAGCCGGCCGAGAAGCCCGCGCCCAAGCCGGTCGAGAAGCCCGTCGAAAAGCCGGCGCCCGAGCCCGCCTCAGCGCAGCAGAAGCCGGATGCGGGCGGATTCTCCGCCCCCGTCGACGCGGCCCTCGGCACCGCGTACCGCGTCTCGGGATCCTCCTGGTCCAGCGGCCACCACACGGGCGTCGACTTCCCGGTGGCGACCGGCACCACCGTCAAGTCGGTGGGACCCGGACAGGTCGTCTCCGCCGGCTGGGCCGGGGCCTACGGCTACCAGGTCGTCATCCGGCACACCGACGGCCGGTACTCCCAGTACGCCCACCTCTCCGCCCTCGGCGTCAAGGCCGGTCAGCAGGTCTCCGGAGGCCAGCGCATCGGCCGCTCCGGCTCGACCGGCAACACCACGGGCCCGCACCTGCACTTCGAGATGCGCACGGGACCCGGCTACGGCTCCGACATCGACCCGCTCAAGTACCTCCGCGGCCACGGGGTCCGCATCTGACCCGCGCACACGCGAGGGCACGACGGTGAGCAGGATCAGGCCGGCCGCCGCGAGCGCGGCGCTGGCCACCGCCGCCGTCGCGCCCGCGGCCCCGTACCGGAAGCTCTCGCCGAACAGGGTGATGCCGACCGTCGCCGCCACCACCGGGTTGACCACCGTCACCGTGGCCAGCGGCGCGGTCAGCCCGGCGCCCCGGTAGGCCGCCTGCGACAGCAGCAGCCCGCCGGCCGCCAGTACCGCGATCGCCGCGAGGTCGGGCCACTGGCCGGGCAGTGCGTCCGGCCCGAAGTCCTCGGCCACCGACTTGGTGAACACCGAGGCCATGCCGAAGGCCGTACCGGCGGCCGCGGCCAGCAGCACACTGTGCAGCACCGCCCGGTGCATCCGGTACGCCGCCAGGAACAGGGCCAGCACCAGCGCCGCGGTGAGCATCAGCAGCATGCGCCGCTCGTCCTGCGCCAGCGACTGGTCCGTCCGCCGCCCGTCCCCGCCGGTCAGCGCCAGCAGCCCGGCCAGGCCGACCGTGGCCAGCACCGCCCCGCGCCAGGCGGCCGCGCCGGCCCGGCGCCGTACGAAGACGGCGGCCATCGGCAGGGCGAAGACGATGGTCAGGGCACCCAGCGGCTGGACCAGGCTCAGCGGCCCGTACGCGAGGGCCACCACGTGCAGCAGCGCACCGAGGCCGTTCAGCCCCACCGCCACCCACCAGACACCCCGGCGCAGCGGGGCGTACGGGCGGTCCGGCGTGGTCGCCGCGACCCGTTCCTGGACGATCGCGCCACCCGCGTACGCCAGGGCGGACACGAGGCAGAGCAGGACCGACAGCGCCAGTGCACTCATAAGGTCCACAATGCCCGACCCCTCTGCGCTATTCCTCCGTCCACAGGTGGTGATCAGTCATACTCCCGACGTAGTACGGGAGTACGCAGCGTGGCTCCTCCAGCAGCGGAAAGCGACCCCGACGGCGCCCCGGCCCCACCCCTTTCGCCGCGCACGGTGACGCTCCGCTCCCGTTGCGTGAGGGCGGCGGGAGCGGGTTTGGCTCCGGGCGTACGGGATCCGTACAGTGGCCCTTTTGAGGACTTCCGCAGCAGGCGGATGCGGACGAGTGATCAAGGAACGGCAGCGGCAATGACGGTGACCGAAGACAGCCAGCACTACGGCCACGACGACGGGCACGCCTACGGGCCCGGTATCGACCCCGACCGGCTGGCCCTCTGCCTCAGCGTGCTCGACGAGCTGGACAAGCTCGACGTCGACCACCCCGACGCGATCACCGTACGCCGCGCCACCGCCGGCCTCTACCGGACGGTCAAGCAGCGCCGCCGCCAGGAGCGCCGCGCCGCCAAGACCGCCAACGACAAGGCCGTCACCGAGTCCACCGCCACCGGCTCCGCCGAGCGCATCGACGACGAGACCGAGGGCATCCTGCCCTCCTCGGTCACGGAGGCCGGCCGCGTCGCCGGGATACTCCAGCGCCCGCGCTCCTGCTACATCTGCAAGACGCGGTACGTCGAGGTCGACTACTTCTACCACCAGCTCTGCCCGCCGTGCGCCGCCGAGAACCGGAGCAGGCGGGAGGCCCGCGCCGACCTGACCGGCAAGCGCGCGCTGCTCACCGGCGGCCGGGCCAAGATCGGCATGTACATCGCGCTGCGGCTGCTGCGCGACGGCGCCCACACCACGATCACCACGCGCTTCCCCAAGGACGCCATCCGCCGCTTCAAGGCGATGGAGGACTCCGCGGACTGGATGCACCGCCTGGAGGTCGTCGGCATCGACCTGCGCGACCCGGCCCAGTCCGTGGCCCTCGCCGACCAGGTGGCCGCGGCCGGCCCGCTCGACATCCTGATCAACAACGCGACGCAGACCGTGCGCCGCCTGCCCAGCGCCTACGCGGCGCTGGTCGAGGGGGAGACCGCCCCGCTGCCCGCCGGTGAGCTCCCCGCCCACCACGTCATCGGTGCCTTCAACTCCGGCGCGGTCGACGGCCTGGCGGCGCTGCCCGTCGGAGTGAGCGGGCTCGAGGCGCAGAAGGTCGCCGACCTCGCCCTGGTAGCGGGCAACGCGAGCCTGGAGCGGCACCTTGCCGGCACCGCCATCGACGCGGGCGGCCTCCTGCCCGACGTCGTCGAGAGCAACACCTGGGTGCAGACCATCGACCAGATCTCCCCGGTGGAGCTGCTCGAGACCCAGCTGTGCAACTACACGTCGCCGTTCATCCTGATCAGCGCACTTCGGCCGGCCATGGCGGACGCCGCCCGGAAGGCCGCCAACGGGCGGGCTTACGTCGTCAACGTCTCGGCGATGGAGGGCGTCTTCAGCCGCGGTTACAAGGGCGCGGGGCACCCCAACACCAACGCCGCCAAGGCCGCGATGAACATGGTGACGCGGACCAGCGGCCAGGAGATGTTCCAGAGCGACCGCATCCTGATGACCTCGGTCGACACCGGCTGGATCACCGACGAGCGCCCGCACTTCGACAAGCTGCGCCTCGCGGAGGAGGGCTTCCACGCGCCGCTCGACCTGGTCGACGGTGCGGCCCGGGTCTACGACCCGATCGTCCGCGGCGAGGCCGGCGAGGACCTGTTCGGCGTCTTCCTCAAGGACTACGCCCCGGCGAACTGGTAACCCCGGAGCCCCTCCCCGTCCTACCAGGCCCTGTCCGGCCTGCTCGACCCCCTCGGCGCACCGAGGGGGTCGAGTGCGTTCCGGGAGGGCCCGACCCGGCAGGATCCGGCCGCGACCAGTTCCAGCAGCGGCTGCCAGTCCTCCAGCACGCCCGCGTCCAGGCCGGCCACGGCCGCGGAGTCCCGCGCCTGGCACAGGGTCGCCACCGCCTCGGCCTCCGCGTCGTCGCGGTGTCCGCCGTCCGCGCCGGCGGGCCGGTGCGGCGACTGCAGCCGCACCAGCCGGGCCACCCGCTCGCCCAGCAGCGGGCGGATCGATTCCGCCGCCACCCCGACGGTAACCGTCCCGTCACTCAGACGGAGCAAACGCCCGAGGCGGTGCACCAGGCCCGCGAGCTGCAGTTCCTTGTCGAAGGGGTGCGAGCGGCGCAGCAGGGCCGCGGTCCGCAGGCCCCGGTCGCCGGGGTCGGCGCGCAACAGCTCCATCAGCTCCAGCACGCTTGTGACGTAAGGGACTTGAGCCTCGGGCACTTCGGACCCCGCCACCGCCGACCCCCTCCGTCACACCCCGCGCGTTCGGGATCGAGCAGATCACCCGTTACGTACCCGCAGACCCACGACTTGCTGAACTAGGAGCGAAAGTAAGAGGGCGCAGCGGATTTTGCCTTCCTATCGAGCGGAGGTCCGCTCATATGTGTACTCTGGGGCATCAAGACGGCCCCCATCCGGGCCGCGCTCCACTAAGGCGCCACCGCGTCCGGAAACCTTTCATCCCTTGCCCGGCGCGCGGTCCGCTTACCGGGTTACGCGACACGAAGGAGTGCGCGGTGACTGAGAAGACAAAGCCCGAACCGACGGTGATTGAGCGGACGGGAACGCGGGCGAAGCCCCGGACCGACGAACTCGGAAGCCTTGAGGTCTGGGCCCGATCCGCCCCGATCCGGCTGGCCGGGTACGAGGACGACCTGGCGGAAGCGCACATCCTGCCCGGTATCGACTAGTCCGCACAGCGGTGCCAAGCGCCCCCTCGTGCCACGCGCACCGGGGGCGCTGCCCCGCCCGCCCCGGCTCCCCGCCCGGTCCCGGTGGGGTTCCCCTCCCGGCTACGCCGTGAGCGTCTTCGCCGACGGCGATCACCGCTTCCGCCGCCCCGCCCGCCCCGGCAGGCTGGCGGGCATGAAGCTGCTGATGCTGGGTGGTACCGAATTCGTCGGACGCGCGCTCACCGAGGACGCCCTGACCCGGGGCTGGGAGGTGACCGTCTTCCATCGCGGACACCACACACCCCCGCCGGGCACCTCCGCCCTCCACGGGGACCGCACCGCCCCCGACGGGCTGGCCGCCCTCGGTGCCGGTGAGTGGGACCTGGTCGTCGACACCTGGGGCGGCGCCCCCACGGCGGTACGCGACAGCACCCGCCTGCTGCGCGACCGCGCCGGACGGTACGCGTACATCTCCAGCCGCTCGGTGTACGCGTACCCCGCCCCGGCCGGTCTCACCGAGGACGGCCCCCTGGTCGGGGGTTCGCCGGACGCCGGGCCGACCGCCTACGCCGAGGACAAGCGGGGCGGCGAACTCGCCGCCCTGGACGCCTTCGCGGACCGCGCCCTGCTGGTGCGCGCCGGGCTGATCCTCGGCCCGTACGAGAACGTCGGCCGGCTGCCGTGGTGGCTGAATCGCACCGCCCGCGGCGGCCCGGTGCTCGCCCCGGGACCGCGGGAGCTCCCGATCCAGTACATCGACGTACGCGACCTCGCGCGCTGGACCCTGGACGCCGCCGAGGCGGGGCGCGGGGGCGCGTACAACCTGGTCTCCCCGTCCGGGCACGCCACGATGGGCGGACTCCTCGACGCCTGCGCCGCCACCACCGGGGGCGGCGCCGAGCTGCGCTGGACCGATCCGGACCGGCTCCTGGAGGCGGGCGTGGAGCCCTGGACCGAGCTCCCGGTCTGGGTCCCCGAGGGCGAGGCCTACGACCACATGCACCGCGGGGACGTCTCCAGGGCGCTGGCGGCCGGCCTGACGTGCCGGCCGGTCGAGGAGACCGTGGCCGACACCTGGGCCTGGCTGCGCACGCTCGGCGGAGCCGCCCCGCAGCGCCCCGACGTGCCGGCCAAGGGCATCTCCGCGGAGCGGGAGGCCGCGCTACTCGGGCTCTGAGCGGCGCGCGTCCGCGAGGCGGGTCGGCGGGAGGTACTCGCGCACGAGCGTGCGGTGCCACCAGGCCCCCGTCTCGCGCCGCTCCCGCCAGGTGGTGAACCGGTAGCGGTACAGCAGGGCGCGGACATGGACGGGCGGGGCGTCCGGGAAGGGGTTGCCGCGCAGCAGCCGCAGCGTGTCCCGGTCGCCCGCCAGCAGCCGCTCCACGAACGGCCCGAACCAGTCCCGCGCGTAGTCGGGGGAGATCGCGGCGAACCACATCAGCCAGTCCAGCCGCAGGTGGTACGGGGCGAACTGGCGCGGAATCCGGCCGGGTTCACCCGCTTTGCCCTTGAAGCCGTACTCGCGCCAGTCCCCGTCCGCGCGCGGCACCCGGTCCGCGGTGCCCTCCACCGCCACCTCCATCCGGACCCGGCCGACCGAGCCGAAGGCCCCGTAGGTGTTGACCAGGTGCAGCGCGTCGAAGGAGCGGTTCATCACCTGGCGGCGCGAGACCATGTTGAGCACCGGGTGGCGGCTGAGGAACAGGACGAGCACGGTCACCGCGCACACCAGGACCACGAACCACACGGGACCCGTGCGCGAGGCGGCCGCCGGGGGAGCGCCCGCGAGCCCGGTGAAGTCCACGGCCGAGACGGCCAGCGTGATCGTCAGCCAGTTCAGCCAGGCGAAATTGCCCGAGAGCACCAGCCACAGCTGCGTGGCGATGATGATCCCTGCGGCGTACGAGGCCACGGGCTGCGGGGTGAACAGCAGCACCGGGACGATCAGTTGCGTCACGTGGTTGGCCGCGCACTCCACCCGGTGCAGCGGCTTCGGCAGATGGTGGAAGAACCAGCTCAGCGGCCCGGCCATCGGCTGTGTCTCGTGGTGGAAGTACAGGCAGGTCAGCTTGCGCCAGCAACGGTCCCCGCGCATCTTGATCAGTCCGGCCCCGAATTCCACGCGGAAGAGCACCCAGCGCAGCAGCCACAGCATCAGCACGGGCGGCCCGGCCCGCGCGTTGCCGAGGAACACGGCGAGGAAGCCCGCCTCCAGCAGCAGCGACTCCCAGCCGAAGGAGTACCAGGTCTGCCCCACGTTCACGATCGAGAGGTAGAGCAGCCACAGCACGGCCCACATCGCCATGGCCGCGCCCAGCGGCACCTCGTCCCCGGCCCCGGCGGCCAGCGCCGCGGCCAGCGCCGCGCCGCCCCAGGCGCAGCCCGCGAAGAGCCGGTCGGAGTAGCGCAGTTGGAAGAGGCTCGGGGCGCGCCGGAAGGGCACGTACCGTACGTAGCGCGGTACGGGCGTCATGCCGTGCGCCCCGATCAGGGCCCGGAACTGCAGGGCGGCCCCGAGGAAGGCGACGAGGTAGACCCCGGCCAGGGCCCGCTGGAAGACCAGCCGGGCGAGCCAGTATCCGGGCGCCGTGAACCAGTCCATCGCCTCCAGTATCGGACCGGTCAGGCGGTGGCGGCCAGCTTGCGCAGGTGGTGCCCGAGCAGGCGGGCGAAGGACAGCTGGAGGAAGGGGACCACCGGGCCGGCCAGGCGGGTGTACCAGGTGTTCGGGCGGCTGAACGCGGTGACCGTGAACCACACCGTGCCGTCCGGGTCCATGTCCACGATGAAGGACTCCTCCCCGCACTCGGGGTGCCCGGCCAGCGTTCCGTAGGCGAAACCGATGCGGGCGGGCTCGTACGCGGTCCAGATCACCTGGCACGGAGCATCGATCCGCAGCGGCCCGAGGCCGATCCCGACCACCGCCCGGCTGCCGGGCCGGACCGCGCCGACGTCGGCCCGCACGCGCATCCCTGCGGTCCGGTGGGCGTGGAAGGTGGTAACCGCGGTTCCGGCGGCCTCGAAGACGGCCCGGCCGTGTCCGAGGCGGGTGCGGTGGTGCAGGTGGTTGTATCCGGCGGGCAGCGGCCGGTGGGCCGTCGCGCCCCGGTCGGGGTAGCTGACGGTGTCCAGGCCGGCGCTGATGAGGCGGGTCATGGCGAGGTCTCCACTCGGTCGGCGGTGGTGCGTGGTCGGGGGTCCGGGCGGTCGGCGGGGCGGTGGCCGGCGGGCCGGGCGTCGGGGGTGCGCGCGTCGGCGGGCCGGTGGTCGGCGGGCCGGGCACCGGCGGCCAGCCGGCGCCAGGCGAGCACCGAGCACAGGGCGAAGCCGAGGGCGTTGCCGAGGCCGTGGGTGGCGGCCATCCAGGTCAGGGTGGGGTGGGTGATCCCGGTGGCCTCGCCGGCCGCCCACCACAGGGCGAGCAGCATGGTGGCCACGAGCACGGCCGCCGAGGTGGCGAGCAGGGTCCGCGTGGCCCGGTCCGCACCGGCGGGCCGGACCTCCCGCCAGGTGAGCAGGGCCACGGCCCACATCCCGCCGGTCAGGACCACCGCGCCCAGCAGCTCGGCCCAGTCGTCGACGAAGTAGCCGAGGAGTACGAGCAGGGTGCCCGCCGGGACGCTGTACGCCGCCCAGCGCGCGAGGCCGCCGGTCCCGGCGCGGCCGCCCACGGCGCGGCACACCAGCCCGGCGACCAGGGCGGCGGTGAACCCGGCGAAGTGGAAGTGGGGCACGGTCAGCGCCAGGATGTCGAGGTCGAAGCCGAAGAGCCGGTACCCGGCGCGTTCGGCGACCAGGGCGGTGGCGGCGATCGACGGCGAGACCAGCGCGGTGGCGACGGCTATCGCGGGCGGGGTCAGGGAGCGGGCGCGCAGCAGCCGGACCGGGGCCCGGGCGGCGAGCGCCAGGCAGGCCACCGCGTACAGTGCGGCGAGCGCGGTGGCGGGCATGCCGCGCGGCAGCCACAGGCACAGGGCTCCGGGTGCGGCCGCGACCGGCCAGAGGCGGGCCGTGCGCTGGAGCCGGGCCGGGTCGATGAGGCGCAGGCCGGCCGGGACGACGTAGAGCATGCCCAGGGTGACGATCACGTTCACCAGTACCGTCACCCTGGACTCCCCCCAACGCCGCGGTCCAACGCCTTGAACGCGTTCAACTCGCGGTGGTGAGCCTACGGCGTTCCTTGAACATGTTCAAGGCGCGCTCCGGTTGCGACTCCTCCGCGGATGCGGCAGACAAGAGGGAGCAACCGGGGCGAAAAGGGAGATTCAAGTGAACGGATCGTCACTTCCGACACCGCGTCAGGCGTCGCGTCGTCATGCACCCGCCGGAGCCGCCCTCTTCGCCCTCCTCGGCCTTCTCGCCGCGGCGTGCGGCAGCAGCCCGGAGCAGCCGGAGGGTGCCCCCGGAGCCGAGAGCCAGGAGGTCTACCTCCAGCCCGTGGCCTCCGTCGGCCCCGATCCCTTCACCGCCTCCTCGGCCACCGCCGAGTCCGCCCCCGTGCAGCCCCCGCTGCCCAACCCGACCGGCCAGGGCATCCGCACCGTCAACGCGGCCACCCCCGGCCTGTACGGGGGCACCCAGCGGCTCGGCAGCTGCGACGTGGAACAGCAGGTCCGCTTCCTGACCGCCGACAAGGCCAAGGCCCAGGCCTTCGCCGAGGCGTCGAACATCGAAGAGGGGAAGATCCCCGACTTCCTGCGCGGCCTGACGCCCGTCGTCCTGCGCGCCGACACCCGCGTCACCAACCACGCCTTCCGCGACGGCGCCGCCGACGGCTTCCAGTCCGTCCTCCAGGCCGGCACCGCCGTCCTCGTGGACGAGCACGGCATGCCCAGGGTCCGCTGCGGCTGCGGTAACCCGCTGGCCTCCCCGCGCACCGCCAAGGGATCCCCGGTGCACAAGGGCGACCCGTGGAGCGGCTACCAGGCCAACCAGGTCGTCGTCATCGAACCGACCACACATGTGATCAACAACCTGGTGATCGTCAACATCGCCGACAACACCTGGATCGAACGCAAGCGGGGAGACGACGGCGCGCAGGACCGGCCCCCGAGGGCGCTGCCGCCGTACGACCCGTCCTCCGGCATCCCGGACGGGCCCCTCACCCCGCCGGGGTCCGCGTCCGGCGACCCCTGTCCGCCGAACCAGGCCTCACCCGCCTCACCGGCCTCACCGAACGCCCCGGCCGCGCCCGCCGCTCCCACGCCGGGGGCGACGGACTGCCCGCAGGACCCGCAGGCCTCGCAGAACTCCACCGGCGGCAACCTGCCGCGGAACCCGGGCACGCCGTCGAACCCGTCCACCCGGCCGCAGCAACCGGAGCAGCCGCAGCAGCGGCCGCCGTCCGGCACTCCCTCGGACCCCCTGGCCGGCCTGCCGCCGCTGGACCCCGGTGAGCTGGGGCTGCTTCCCCTGGACCCCGACGGATCGGGCCTGCTGCCCGCCGACCCCGCCGCCCCCGCCGCCCCCGTCGATCCGTACAACCCGGACATCCCGTCCGACCCCTACACCCCTTACGACCCGTCCGACCCGTACGCGGTCCCGGACCTGCAGCCGCAGCCGTCGGACGGGGGCCATCCGCTGGAGAGCGCCTGACCGGCCCGTGTGTCATGGTGGATCGGTGCCGACCACCGTATCGCTGCCGGACGACTGGCCCGCACACCCGGACCGGTCGCTCTCGCTGAACCGCATGGGCAGTTTCGACTGGGACCTGATCACCGGTCTCATGCACATGGACGAAGCCGCCCTCGACGTCTTCGACACGACTCCCGACGAGTACGACGGCCGGCCGGAGTCGCTCGACCCGCGCGTCCCCGCCACCGAGGGCGCCCGGCTCGACGCCCTCGTCTCCTCCGCCCTCAAGAGCGGCGAGGACAGCTACGGCGCCTACTTCCGCATCCGCTGCCACGACGGACGGCTGCGCTGGACGCACACCCAGGGCCGCGTCATGCGCGGCCCGGACGGCCGCCCCTACCGGATCATCGGCATCGTCCGGGACGCCACCGACGAGCTCAGCCACTCGGCGGAGCGGCTCGGCCTGGACGAGGAACGGCGCCGCCAGACATCGGTGGTCGAGTCCACCACCGCCGCCCTCGCGCACGCCCGGACCGTGCAGGACGTCATCGACGTCATCGGCGACGCCCACGGACTGGAACGGCTCGGCTCGATGGGCATGGTGATGGGCCTCGTCGAAGCCGGCCGGATCCACCTGGTCGCCGAGGGCCCGGAGGACAGCTTCGTCCCCGGCACCCGCTACACCCGCATCGACGAGCAGTACCCGATGAGCGAGGTCGTCCGCTCGCTGGAGCCGCGCTTCCTCGACTCGGCGCAGGAATTCGCCCGGGACTACCCAGGGCTCTGGGCGAAGATCTCGTACATGCGGATCTCGGCCGCCGCCTACCTGCCGCTCATCGCCCAGGCCCGTCCGATCGGCGCGATCGGACTGCTCTACCAGGACAAGGACGGCTTCACCCAGGAAGAGCGCAACCTGCTCGTCGCCCTGGGCAGCAGCATCGCGCAGAGCCTCCAGCGGGCCATGCTGCTGGAGCAGGAGCACGACCTGGCCGAGGGCCTCCAGCAGGCCATGCTGCCGCGGCGGATCCCGTCGGTGGCCGGCGGGGAGATCGCCGTACGCTACCGGTCCGCCCGGATGGGCCAGGACATCGGCGGCGACTGGTACGACGTCATCCCGCTGCCCGGTGGCCGGGTCGGCGCCGTCATCGGCGACGTCCAGGGCCACGACACGCACGCGGCGGCCGTCATGGGCCAGCTCCGGATCGTGCTGCGCGCGTACGCCGCCGAGGGGCACTCGCCCGGCACGGTCATGGCCCGGGCCTCCGTCTTCCTCCACGAGCTGGACACCGACCGGTTCGCGACCTGCACCTACGTGGAGGCCGACCTCTCGACGGGCGTCCTCCAGGTGGTCCGGGCGGGCCACATCGACCCGCTGCTGCGCACCCGCGACGGGGACTGCCACCGGCTCCCGGTGGCCGGCGGGATGCCGCTCGGCCTCTCGGCGGAGTTCGGCCGCCTGGAGTACCCGGTGACCACGGTGGAGCTGGACCCCGGGGAAACGGTCCTGCTGTGCACCGACGGCCTGGTGGAACAGCCCGGCGCCGACCTCGACGACGGAATCCAGCTCCTGACCTCCCACATCCGCCGCGGACCGGCGGACCTGCAGCTCCTGGCGGACCTGCTGTGCGAGATCGTCGACGAACGGGGCGGGGACGACGACATGGCGCTGCTCCTGCTGCGCCGCCACGTGGTGGCGCAGCAGGAGGGCGGCGGCCGCCTCCAGCAGCACGTGGCACCGGGCGACCCGGAGGCCCTGGTGGCGGCCCGGCACATGATCGGGGCGGCGGTGCGGTCGTGGGGCGCGCGGGAACGGGCCGACGAGATCGAACTGGTCGCGGACGAGCTGATCGTCAACGCCCTGATGCACACGGACGGCCCGGCGATCGTGACCCTACGGGTCCTGGCGGGCCCCCAGCGCCGGCTCCGGGTGGAGGTGGAGGACCGCTCCAGCGCACTCCCGCGCCGCCGCGAGGCGGGGGAGTCGGGCGTCTCGGGGCGCGGCCTGATGCTGGTGGACCGCCTGGCGGACGTCTGGGGCGTGGAGCCGCGGGGCGGCGGCAAATGCGTATGGTGCGAGTTCGTGATGGGCTGACACCCGCCCGGTCCACCCGGGGCCGGCGCTTCGTTCTCCCGCCGTTGTCGGCGTCGGCTGGCAGGATCACCGGCATGTCCGAACCCACCCAGGCCATCACCGAGTACTGGGACGCCGCCGCGGCCGCGTTCGACGACGAACCGGATCACGGCCTGCGGCAGGAGCACACCCGCGCCGCGTGGGCCCGGCTGCTGAGCTCCTGGCTGCCCGACGGGCCGGCCGACGTCCTCGACGCCGGCTGCGGCACCGGGTCGCTGTCCCTGCTGCTGGCCGAGGCCGGGCACCGGGTGACCGGCGTGGACCTCGCGCCCCGGATGGTGGAGCGGGCCGAGGCCAAACTCGCGGCCGCGGGCCTGCCGGTACGGTTCCTGGTCGGCGACGCCGCGGATCCGCCGACCGGGCAGGAGCGGTACGACGTCCTGCTCTGCCGGCACCTGCTGTGGACCCTGCCCGATCCCGTGGCCGCGCTCCGCGCGTGGGTCGCGCGGCTCGGCCCGGGAGGGCGGCTGGTCCTGGTCGAGGGGCGGTGGCGGGAAGCCGGCGAGAGCGGCGTGCCCTATGCCGCCGGAGCCGGAGCGCTCCCCTGGTACGGCGGGATCACCGCCGGGGATCTGGCCGCCGCGGTCCGGCCCCTGGTGTCCGGTCTGCGGATCGAACCGCTCAGCGGGGACGCCGAGTTGTGGGGCGGACCCGTCACCGACGAGCGGTACGCACTGATCGCCCGGATCTGACCCGGGCCGCGCACGGCAAGGCCACCGCCACCGCGCGGGGCCGCCGGGAAAGCCGTTGCGGGCGCGCCGCGGCTCCGTGAGGATCGGGGGCGATGACCAACGCCATGGATGAAGTACGCCGATTCCTGAAGAAGGACGATCTGCCCGGAGCGGTACGGTCCCTGCGGCCGCACGCCGAGACGGCATCGATCACCCAACTCGCCAAGGCCGCACGGGTCCTGGCCGACGCCGCCGGGTTCAAGGACCTGGCCGGCGCAGCCGAGGCCGCCGCCAAGCGGCCCGGCGAGCCCCAGGCCCTCTACGACTTCGGCTACGCCTGCGTCGAACGCGGCATAGCCTTCCTCGCCGTCGCACCGCTGCGCGAGGCACTCCGGCTGCTCCCCGACTCGCGGCCGCTCCTCGCCGAGCTGGTGTCCGCCCTGGAGGACGAGCACCGGCACGCCGAGGCCGTCGCCCTGCTCTCCGGCCGCGGCCAGGGGCTGCCCGCCTGGCCCGAGACGTACCTCCTCGTGCACCACACCCTGCTGGCCGGGGACCTGGACACCGCCGAGCGCATCGGCCGTGCCCTCCCCGCCCCCGAGGACCCGCAGTGGTCCGGCGCCCACGACCGCCAGACGCACCGGCTGCACCGCACCGGCCGGGCCCGCCGGGCCCAGAGCGCGGCCGGACATGCCGATCCGCTCGGCCGGGCCGACCTGCGCGGCTGGCACTACGGCCTCACCGGCGGCCTCCTGGGCACCCTCTCCCCGTACGGCTGGGACGCCGGCATGACCGGCCGGTACGCCTACCTCGGGGACACCCACGAGCAGTGCCGCCACGGCCTGGCCCGCCTGGCGCTCGCCCTGGAGGCCGCCGGGCGCCGCCCCGCCACGGTCTCTCTGCTGCCCGGCCGGTCCGACCGGATCCTCGGGCTCGCCGCCGCACAGGTGCTGGGGCTGCCCGCCGTACCGTACGAGCCCGCCCGCAGGGACACCCTCGTCGTCGCCTACGACCTGAACGCGACCGACCCGGACCTCCTGCGCACCCTGCACGCGCGCGCCGACGGCCAGATCCTGTCCGAGCACGCCACCTGCTGGACCGATCCGCCCGCGGTGAGCGCGGACTTCAGCGCACTGCTGTGCCAGTTCGTCTCCCCGCCCTGGAAGGACGACCAGCGGCCCGAGGAGGAGATCGCCCGGGACATCGCGCAGGCCGCCGCCGGCCCCGACGAGGGCGACGGCGCGACCCCGCCCGACCCGGACGAGGCCTTCGGGGCCTTCGTGACCGCCGTCCGCGACGGCTGGCTCACGGCACCCCGCGACCGCGTCGCCTCGCCCGGCCCGGTGTCCAGCTCGCGCTTCGCCTGAGGCGACGGCAGGCTGGGACCATGCCGGAGCTGCCCGAGGTCGAGGCCCTGCGGGAGTACCTCGACGAGCACCTCACCGGGCGGGTGGTCGAGCGCGTCCTCCCGCTCGCCGTGAGCGTGCTCAAGACCTACGACCCGCCGCCGACCGCCCTCGAAGGGCAGCCGGCCGGCACCCCCGCCCGGTACGGCAAGTTCCTGGCCCTGCCGGTCGGCGAGCTCCACCTCGTCACGCACCTGGCCCGGGCCGGCTGGCTGCGCTGGCAGGACACCCTGCCCGCGCAGCCGCCGCGCCCCGGCAAGGGGCCGCTCGCACTGCGCGTCTCCCTCGCCGGCGGGGGCGGCTTCGACCTCACCGAGGCCGGGACACAGAAGCGCCTCGCCGTGTACGTGGTCCACGACCCGCAGGAGGTGCCCGGCATCGCCCGCCTCGGCCCCGATCCGCTCGCCGAGGGCTTCGACCGGGACGCCTTCGCCGCGCTGCTCGCGGGGGAGCGGCGCCAGATCAAGGGCGTGCTGCGGGACCAGAGCGTGATCGCGGGGATCGGCAACGCCTACAGCGACGAGATCCTGCACGCGGCCCGGGTCTCGCCGTTCAAGCTCGCCGCCTCTTTCACCGAGGAGCAGCTCACCCAGCTCTACGAGGCCGTGCGGAGCACCCTGGGAGAGGCCGTCGGCCGGGCCCACGGGGTGGCCGCGGGCAAGCTCAAGGCCGAGAAGAAGAGCGGCCTGCGGGTGCACGGCCGGGCCGGTGAGCCGTGCCCGGTGTGCGGGGACACCGTACGCTCGGTGTCCTTCGCCGACTCGTCCCTGGAGTACTGCCCCACCTGCCAGACCGGTGGGAAGCCGCTCGCGGACCGGCGGCTCTCGCGCCTCCTCAAATAGCGGGTCGCTGCGTAGACTCCGGCACCATGGCCGAGGAGCAGCAGCAGTCGCCGCCCCGGCGCGAGATCGTCACCGGGGTCCCCCGGGGCGCCCGCCGCCGGCCGCCGGCGCACACCCCCGCCCGCTCGGAGATCTCCGAGCAGACCACCCTCGGGGCCACGTATGTCCGGGCCCTCATGCGCAGTCAACTGCGCGCGGCCCTGGGGGCGTTGGCGGTGCTCGTGGCACTGATCGGGACCCTGCCGCTGGTGTTCTCCCTGTCGCGCGACGCATCGGGGCCGCTGGTCTGGGTGGCACTCGGTCTGCTCGTGTATCCGGTCATGTGGCTCATCGCCCGGTGGTACGTCACCCGCGCGGAGCGCAACGAGGCGGATTTCACCGGCCTGGTGATGGATCCGGCCGACCGCGGCTAGCGACCTGAGTCAGGGATTCGGTGCCATCGTGTGGTTGAAGCGGTAACCGTGGTGAAGCGCCGGCACCCACGCCCTCGGCGGCGCATGATGGACATAGTGCTCTCACCCGCATGGACGCAAGAGCGTGGCCGCCTTCCTGGCCCCCACGCCCGTCCCCACGCATGGGGTGGTTGAAGAGGAATCGAGTAGTTCATCACTCGGACACTCAGGTGGACGCATCGCCCCGCCACTCCACCCGGAGGAGTTCTAGACGTGCCGGCGCGCAATCGGGAGCGCGCGGCGACGGCCGCGCCTCCCCACTGAGGCGTCGCCAGGAACGCAGCGAGTCCGACATGCAGGTCCGCGCCCGCGCGGGACGGCCTACGTCGGCTCGTACGGTTCCACCGGGAGCGGGCCGAGCGGTTCCCGCGTGTGCCCCTCGGGCGAGCACGCGGCGAACGGGCCCTGCCGGGGGTCCATCAGGACCCGCAGGTGCGGATCGGCGTGCTGGATCCACCACGTCGTCATGCCGAGGGCCGGATCGTGGCGCAGGTGCTCCCAGGCCAGCCAGAGCGAGGACAGCCGGGCCCCCGCCTCCGGGTGCTCCCACCAGAGCGGACACCAGGTCGCGGAGGTACCGTCCAGGGGGCGGCGGATGGTGACCGCCAGGTAGTCGGTGACGAAGGCGAAGACGTCGCTGAAGTAGAACTCGGGCCCGTCGCCGTAGACCTCCGACGCCGGCATGGGGAAGACGGAACGCGGTTCCGGCTTCGGCCTGGGCAGGGGGTACAGGGCCAGCAGCGAGCCGATGGCGTCCTCGCTGCGCCCGAGCTCCGTCAGGAGCCAGCCCAGGAGGAGGTCCTGGGATTCGGCGACCTCGGCGTAGGCGTCCGCCGCGAGGGAGGCGACGAGCCGCTCCCTCCAGTCGTTCAGCTGCCGCCTCCAGCGGTCCTCCTCGGCGGCCGACCGGGAACCGGCCAGGAACCGGGCCACCGTCCAGTGGTGTTCCTTCCAGGCGTCCCCATCGGCTTCGGCCGTCACCCGCGCTGCCACCCGTTGCGCGTTCTCGATCGCTTTGCTGTCCATGGAACTGATGCGTGCCTTTCGAGCCAGGTAAGGAGTGTGCTGATCATATGAGTTCAGCTTCCTGCGCCCGTGCTCGTGGCTTCGTCAGAACAGGTGCATCGCCAAATGTCCCAGCGGCAGACCGAGTTGCCAGGCCGGGGTCCATACGCGCGCGTTCTCGTCCAGTGCCGGCGGGATGTCGGTGTGGTCGGGCCGCCCGGGGTCGAGGTTGGTGGCGAACAGTTCGGTGCCGTCCAGCCAGCGCCACGCCGCCCGGGCCAGTTCCAGGTCGGGGTCCCCGCCGTCGCCGCGCTCCCGGGCCTCCTCGCCGAGCGCGAGGAACCGGGTGTGCACCCAGTCGCGCCACGGGTGTCCGTACGCCGTGAGCGACAGCCACTCGTCGAGCTGCGAGACCACCCGGATGCCGGAGAGTTCACCGGCCGCGTCCGAGAGGTAGATCGTCAGGGCGAGCGTGTCCCGTCCGGCCCTGAACTCCAGGGTGCTGACCGGGATGAGCCGGCCCGTACGCAGCAGTTCGTCCGCGATGTACTCGGCATACAGCCAGGCCATGGGCACCGCGAGCCCGCCGTCACTGGTGCCGTTACTACCCTCGGGCTGCACCGTTCCACCTTCTCCCGCGTTTCGAGCGTCCCGTCGTCAGTCCTGAGCCTTCACCGAGCGGCTCGCAGAGCGGGGGATGTTTACTCAACTTGCACGCTCTGATGCCGAAATCGACGCGTTTTATGTCCGGTCCGCATTCATTCACGGCGTTACCCGATCTTTCGCCGTGCCGCAGGCTCAGGCGCCGAGGCCGTACCCGTACCCCTGCAGGCCCTTCTTCAGGGCGCGAAGGGCGTAGTAGGTGCGGGACTTGACGGTCCCGGCCGGGATGCCGAGCTCGGCCGCGGCCTCGGCCACCGAGCGGTCACGGAAGTAGACCTGCATCAGCACCTCGCGGTGCTCCGGCCCCAGGGACCCCACGGCCCGCCGGACGTCGATCGCCGTGACCGAGCCGGCCACCGCGTCCTGGGGCTCGGGTGCGTGTTCCAGCCCCTCCGGATCCACCTCCAGCGGCCGGGACAGCCGGGCCCGCCGCGCGTCGATCGCGAGGCGCCGGGCCACCGTGAACAGCCAGGGCCGCATGGAGTCGTGCCCGCTGGACAGGGCCTCCGGGTGCTGCCAGACCCGTACGAGGGTCTCCTGTACGAGGTCCTCCGCGCGCTGGGCGTCCCCCGCCGTGAGGCCGACCAGGAATCCGAACAGGGCCCGCCCGTGGTCGCGCTGGAGTTCGGCGAGTGCCTCGGGGTCCGTACGCGGGAGGGTGGGGGAGAGCGGCACGAGGGGCTCCTTCCAGGGTGCGCGGGGGGCCGTGGAGGCGGCGACCCGTCCACCCTGACCTGCACGGAGCCGACCTGGAACCGTCCGGCCCCGGCGTTGCGCCCAAGCACCCGGGTCGTCCGCCGGGCGGCCGTGCGGGTCGGTGAACGGTCGAACGGCGCGCCGAACGGCAGGCGGCCGCCGCCCCCGGGTCCGCCCCCGGGTCCGTCTTTCGGCTCCGCCGGCCCCGGGTCCGCCGCCGTCCGTGTCCGCCGTTCGGGTGGGCGTGTGCCCGCGAGACGGATCCGTTTCTTGACTTACGGCGTGTAGTTATGTGAATTGCATGTGATCACACGTCAGATAATCGTATTAATGAGAGCAGGGCACATGACCACGCGAATCCGGCCGCAGGTGCTCGCCCTCCTGTCGGCCGTGCTGCTGTCCGCCGCCGCCGGATGTTCGGCCACCGGGAGCTCCGCACCGGCCCGCCTCGGGGACTCCGGCGGACCGGCCGCCCCCTCCACCGCCGCCGGAGCGCCCGCCGCCCAGGGCTTCACCCTGGTCGCGAGCGGCGACGTACTGCCGCACACCTCCGTCATCCAGCGCGCGGCGAACGACGCGGACGGCGACGGCTACGACTTCAGGCCGATGTTCTCCGGGGTCAAGCCCGTGGTCTCCGCGGCCGACCTCGCCCTCTGCCACATGGAGACCATCTACGGGGAGGAGGGCGGCCCCTTCTCCGGCTATCCGGCCTTCACATCGCCGCCGGAGGTCGCCGACGGGCTGAAGGACGCCGGGTACGACGGCTGCTCCACAGCCTCGAACCACACCCTCGACGACGGGGGAGCCGGCCTGCGCCGCACGCTGGACCGCTTCGACAAGGTCGGCCTGGGGCACGCCGGCTCGGCCCGTACGGCCGCCGAGGCGGCCACGGTCACCACGTACGCGGCGGGCTCCGCCAAGGTGGCGCACCTCGCGTACACCTACGACACCAACGGCTACCCGCTGCCCGACGGCCAGCCGTGGGCGGTCAACCTGATGAAGGAGGACAAGATCATCGCGGATGCGCGGGCGGCCCGGAAGGCGGGCGCGGACGTGGTCCTGGTGAGCGTGCACTGGGGCACGGAATGGGAGACCGAGCCGGACGGGACCCAGCTCTCGCTCGGCAAGGCGCTGACCGCCTCGCAGACCGGCGGCCGCCCCGACATCGACATGATCCTCGGCACACACGCGCACATTCCGCAGCCCTACGAGAAGGTCAACGGGACCTGGATCGTCTACGGCATGGGCGACCAGGTCGCGGGCGAGATGTTCAACTACACGGGCGCACGCGACATGCGGGGCAACTACGGCTCGATCGGCCGGTTCACCTTCGCCCCGCCGGCCGCCGCCGGGCAGCGCTGGCAGGTCACCAAGGCCGAGTTCGTGCCGCAGATGATGGACCTGTCCGCGGGCCGGGTCGTCCACCTGCCCGACGCCCTCGCCAAGGACCCCGGCCGCGAGGACTACGAGAGCGCCCGCGACGCCATCAGCGAGGCCGTCCTCAGCCGCGGCGCCGCCAAGGACGGCCTGACCATGGGCCGGTAGGACCGGGGACGGGACCCGGGAACCCAGCAGGCGGCCGCCGCTCACCGGCTGGACGTACACCAGGGCCGGCAGGGCGTTCTGCCGCCGGGCCAGCCCCGCCGCGTAGGCCGCGGCCCGCAGCGAGGACTCCGACCCGTCCACCCCGGCCAGGATCACCCTCGGGCCGTCGGTACCGCGTTCGAATTCCGTGTTCACGTGTTCCGTCACCCTGCCGAGGACGGGCCGTGCCCCGCAACGCCCGGGGCACGGCCCGGGCATGGCCTGCACATGGCCATGCGCAGGCCCGTGGACACGGCCCGGGGAGCGCGCCTCCCGCTCGGCGCGCGCACCGGCGCCGCCCTCCCTACAGTGCGAACCATGAGTGCCACCAGCGCCACCGTGGAGGAGAAGCACGGAACCCGGAACCGCTTCCTGAACCGGGTGCCCGACGGGTTCGGCGCGTTCTTCGGAACGCTCGGCCTGCTCTGCGCCCTGCTCGCGCTCTCGCCCACGCTGCGGCGGCTCCTGCGGCACGTCGTGCGGTTCCTCGACCTGATCGTCGTCCCGGTCAGCGCGAACCTCGCCTACGCCGTCTTCCTCTTCCTCCTCGCCGCGGCCCTCGGCACCCGCAAGAAGGTCGCCTGGTGGATCGTCATCACCTATTTGGCCCTGCTGATCGTCGACGACGTGCTGGAGATGGCCGTCGGCGAGTACTGGATCGGCATCCCCTCCATGATCATCGCTGTCGCCGCGCTGGCCGTGCTGATCGCCGCCCGCGACGAGTTCTACGCCGCCTCCCGCCCCGGAGCCCTGTGGCACGCCCTGTTCGTGCTCGGCCTCGGCCTGCTCGCCGCCGTACTCGCGGGCTGGGCGCTCGTCGCCCTCTTCCCCGGCTCCCTGCCCAAGGGCCAGTGGCTGGACTGGGCCGCCAAGGAGGTCTTCGGCGGCCTCTTCTCGGCCCGGGAGTTCGACGGCCACCCACCCCGCCCGCTCTCCTTCCTGCTCGGCCTCTTCGGCGCCGTCGCCCTGCTGAACGCGGCCATGACCCTCTTCCGCTCCCAGCGTCTGACCGCCGCCCTGCACGGCGACGAGGAGTCCCGCATCCGCGCCCTCCTCGGCGCCTACGGGCGCAACGACTCCCTCGGCTATTTCGCCACCCGGCGCGACAAGGCCGTCGTCTTCGCCCCCAACGGCAAGGCCGGCGTCACCTACCGCGTCGAGGCCGGCGTCTGCCTCGCCAGCGGGGACCCGGTCGGCGACCCGGCCTCCTGGACCGCCGCCATCGACGCATGGCTGGCCGTGGCCCGGCGCTACGGCTGGCAGCCCGCCGTCATGGGTGCCTCCGAGGACGGCGCCACCGCCTACGGCCGCTCCGGGCTCGGCGCACTGCAGCTCGGCGACGAGGCCATCCTGCACGTGGCCCACTTCGACCTCGACGGCCGCGACATGCGCGTCACCCGCCAGGCCGTCAACCGGGTCCGGCGCACCGGGGCCACCACCGTCATCCGCCGCCACTCCGCCCTCTCCCAGGACGAGATGCAGAGGATCGTGGAAAGCGCCGACAGATGGCGGGACACCGAGACCGAGCGCGGCTTCTCCATGGCCCTGGACCGGCTCGGCGACCGCGCCGACGGGGACTGCCTGCTGGTCGAGGCCTTCGACGACCAGGGCGAGCTGATCGCCCTGCTCTCCTTCGTCCCCTGGGGCAAGGACGGCATCTCCCTCGACCTCATGCGCCGCGACCGCACCGCCCCCAACGGGGTCATGGAGTTCATGGTCGCCCAGCTCTGCGCCGCGGCCCCCGGCCTCGGCGTGCACCGGATCTCCCTCAACTTCGCCGTCTTCCGCTCCGCCTTCGAGGAGGGCGGCCGGATCGGCGCCGGCCCCGTCCTCAAGCTGTGGCGCAGGCTGCTCCTCTTCTTCTCCCGCTGGTGGCAGCTGGAGGCGCTCTACCGCTCGAACGTCAAGTACGACCCCGAGTGGTACCCGCGCTTCCTCTGCTACCAGGACGCCGGCTCGCTCGCCCGGGTCAGCCTCGCCTCCGGCATCGCCGAGGGCTTCGTCTCCGTACCCAGCCTGCGCACCCTGTGGGGCAACGGCCACCCCAAGGGCCTCACCGCCCCCGTCACCACCGAGGGACTGCCCTCCATCGACGACCTCGGCCTGGACGCGGTCGAGCAGCAGGACGCCGGGCCCCCGGCCGAGCGGCTGCCCGAACAGGTGCGCGTCCGCCACGCGAAGCTGGACCGCATCCGGGCGGCCGGCACCGACCCCTACCCGGTGGGGATCCGCGCGCGCACCCACACCGTCGCGGAGCTGAAGGCCACCCACGAGGGTTCCCCCGGCCATCCCGCCCTCCCGCCCGGCGCCCGGACCGGCGAACAGGCCACCCTCGCCGGACGCGTGATGCTCGTACGCGACCTCGGCGGCGTGGTCTTCGCCGTCCTGCGCGACTGGTCCGGGGACGTACAGCTGATGCTCACCCGCGACGAGACCGGGGCCGAGGTACTGGACTCCTTCACCTCCCAGGTCGACTTCGGCGACCATGCGCTGGTCAGCGGCGAGACCGGCACCAGCAAGGCGGGCGAGCTGTCCCTCGTGGTGCGGTCCTGGCAGCTCACCGGCAAGTGCCTGCGCCCCCTCCCCGACAAGCGCAAGGGCCTCGCCGACCCCGAAGCCCGCGTCCGGCGCCGCTATCTCGACCTCGTCGCGAGCCCCGAGGCCCGCGACGTCGTACGGGCCCGCTCCAGCGCGGTCCAGGCCCTGCGCCAGGGACTGCTCGACCGCGGCTACCTGGAGGTCGAGACGCCGATGCTCCAGCAGATCCACGGCGGCGCCAACGCCCGGCCCTTCCGCACCCACATCAACGCCTACGACCTCGACCTGTATCTGCGCATCGCGCCCGAGCTCTACCTCAAGCGGCTCTGCGTCGGCGGCATGGAGAAGGTCTTCGAGATGGGCCGCACCTTCCGCAACGAGGGCGTCTCCTACAAGCACAACCCCGAGTTCACGATGCTGGAGGCCTACCAGGCCTTCGCCGACTACGACGTGATGCTCGACCTCACACGCGAACTCATCCAGGGCGCCGCCACCGCCGCCTTCGGCTCGCCCGTCGCCCACAAGGCGGGACCGGACGGGAAGCTCGTCGTCCACGACATCTCCGGAACCTGGCCGGTCAAGACCATGTACGGAGCCCTCGGCGAGGCCCTCGGCGAGGAGGTCGACGCCGACACCGGGGAAGAGGTGCTGCGCCGGCTGTGCGACCGGGCGTCGGTCCCGCACGCCCCCGAGGACACCCGCGGCGACGTGGTGCTGGAGATGTACGAGCGCCTCGTGGAGGAGCGCACCAAGCTGCCCACCTTCTACAAGGACTTCCCCACCGACGTCTCCCCGCTCACCCGCCAGCACCGCCGGGACCCCCGGCTCGCCGAACGCTGGGACCTGGTCGCCTTCGGTACCGAACTGGGCACCGCCTACTCGGAGCTGACCGACCCGGTGGAACAGCGCCGCCGCCTCACCGCCCAGTCCCTGCTCGCGGCGGGCGGCGACCCGGAGGCGATGGAACTCGACAACGACTTCCTCGACGCCCTGGAGTACGCGATGCCGCCCACGGGCGGCCTCGGCATCGGCGTGGACCGCCTCGTCATGTTCCTCACGGGCCTGACGATCCGCGAGACCCTCCCCTTCCCCCTGGTCCGCCGCGGCTGACGGGGCCGCGCGCCGGGCGGGTGCTCACCGGCGTTCGCAGGCGGTGAAGGGCCGCGCCGCGGTGCCCCGGCGGGCGGAGATGACGAGGCCCTCGTACGCGAAGAGCTCGCCCAGGGGGCTCTCGTCGACGTCATCATCGATCCTGTCGTGGGAGTTGCCCGAATCGTGCGGCGTGGTCCGACCGGGTGAGGGGAAGAGGGTGCGTCCGCGCCTCTCGACAACTTCGGCGATGTCGTTGATACGTAGTAATAATGAAAAATGACGAGCCGACAGTAGGGCGGCGCACGGTCCTGCGTACCGCCGTCTTCCTCGGGGTCGCCGCGGCCTCAGGGCTGCTCAGCGTGGGTGGTGAGAGCGGTACCGGTACCCCGCGGCCGGGACCGGGCGGGTCCGGAGCGCCGGCCGGGCCGGGGGCGCGGCCCGCGGCGGGTGCGCCGGGGCTGCGGGCGCAGGCGCTGCCCGAGAAGTCGTACCGGCTGCAGCCGATGACCGCCGATGCGCCGGTGCGCGCGGCGGCCGTGAAGCCGGCCGTACGGACCCGGCCCATCCTGGAACTCCCCGCCGCCGAAGCCGCGTCGGCCGGCATGGTGCTCACCTTCGACGACGGCCCGGACCCCCGCTACACCCCCGCCATCCTCGACACCCTCGCCCGGTACGGTGTACGCGCCATGTTCTTCGTCTGCGGGGAGATGGCCGCCGAGAACCGGAACCTGCTGCGCCGGATGGTCGACGAAGGCCACGTCATCGGCAACCACACCTGGACCCACCCGCTCATCCCCCAGCTCAGCCGGCCCGCCCTCGCCTCCGAGATCGGCCGCACGAGCGAGGTCGTACAACAGGCCGTCGGCGAGGCGCCGCTGTGGTTCCGGGCCCCCTACGGGGCCTGGAACCGGGCCGCCTTCGAGATCGGGGCCGAGCTCGGCATGGAGCCGCTCGCCTGGACCGTGGACACCCTGGACTGGAAGGAACCGGGGACCCCGACGATCATCTCCCGGGTCCTGGGCGGCGCGGCCCCCGGCGTGATCGTCCTCTCGCACGACGCCGGCGGCAACCGGTCGCAGAGCGTCCAGGCGATCTCCTCGTACCTTCCCCAACTGCTCGCGCGGGGCTACCGGATGACCCTCCCGGTGCTGCCGCCCCGCTGAACCGGGAGCCGGCCGCGGCGGATACCCGCGGACTCAGCGGGCCGCCACCATGCGGGCGAAGACGACCACGTTGCCGTCGTAGCCGCGGGCCTTCGAGTAGCCGCCGCCACAGGTGATCACCCGGAGTTCCGGGTGCCCGGTGTCCCCGTACACACGGGCCCCGGGGAAGGCCTCCTTGGAGAACACCTCCACCCCGTAGACCTCGAACACCGCCGTGCGGCCGTCGTACCGCTCCACCTCGATGTGGTTGCCCGGCTTCACCGAGCCGAGGCCGTAGAAGACCGCGGGGCCCTGCGCGTTGTCCACGTGCCCGACGATCACCGCGGAGCCCCGCTGGCCCGGCGAGATGCCGTTGAGGTACCAGCCGGCGAGATTGCGGTCCTGCGGGGGAGGCGCGTCGATCCAGCCCTCCGCGTCCAGCCCGACCGTCATCACCGGCGCGTCCACGTTGATCGTGGGAATCCGGACGCGCTGGACCGACGAGTGCTCCAGCACCTCCATGTCCGCCGGGGGCGTGGGTGGATCCGCCGGCGACTGGGCGGCCGTCACCGCGACGGCCGAGGCCGCGGTGGGCTGCGGCGGCCCGTCGCCCACGTTCACACCGTTTCGCACCATGGCGAGGCCGGTCAGCATGACCAGGGCGAGTACGCCCCACGGTGAGCGTTTGCGTGACTGCCCGGTCTCGTCCTCGCCCATCGTTCTCCCTTCCCGGACGCGGGGGTCCCGACCCGCGTGCCTGTCCCGCCCCTGTACGCCCTACTTCACGCACGCTAAGGCGCAGTCGCCGGGACGGCGAGGGGGGAGGGGGCGAACGGGTGGCCGCCACCCGGAGGGAGCCGGAAGGGGTGCGGCCATCCAGGTAATCGTCACATAAATGCCTGACGGGTCGTGACCTGCGGATCCGTCAGTTGCATTTCCCGCGCTTCGGCGTGTCGCTCAACCGGGCGGCCCAAAGCCGGAAATGCGGGGATTGCGGGTCGACCTGAGGGTTCGACGTGGGAGGCGTTCTCGTCGATCATCCGGGGCCGACGCTCCGGGGCGCTTCCCGCTGGAGGTTCCACCATGCGTGTCTTGCGCGCTCTTACCGTGACGGCGGCAGCCTGCGCCGCCATCGGGCTCAGTGCCCCGCTCGCCTCCGCGAACCAGGACCCCGGGGGCCGGGGTGGGAATGGGGGTGGGAACGGCCCCAGCAACATCTCCGTCAACCCGTACTCCGTGCACCAGGGCTCCACGATGCAGGTGAGCGCGGCGGGCTGCGGTCACGGCGGTACCGTCACCTCGCACGGCAACTTTCCGCCGGCCAACCTGTCCGCCGGGTCGATCGGCTTCGCGACCGTCCGGATCTTCAACCACGCCTCGCCGGGCCACCACACGCTGTCGGTCAAGTGCAACGACAGCAACCTGGTCGCCACGCACCGCTTCACGATCCTGGAGGGCAACCCCTCGCAGGGCGGCATCGGCGGATCCTTCGGCCCGTCCACCGCCGAGACCGCCATCGGTGCGGGCCTCGTGGGAGCCGCGGCCCTCGGAGCGGGCGCCCACGTGCTGCGCCGTCGCCGTCCGCTCCGCAGCAGCCGGGCCTGACCGGTCTCCCCGGACGCAGATCCCCCGCTACCGGGGGGGGGGCCCCCCCCCCGGCGGGGGGGGGGGGGGGGGGGGGGGGGGGGGGGGGGGGGGGGGGGGGGGGGGGGAGG
>NZ_JBIAVJ010000027.1:13861-52995 GCF_042894025.1 Streptomyces sp. NPDC001549 | reverse complement strand
CCGGCCCGGCCCGGCCCCCCGCGACCCACCCCCCCCGCCACCCCCCCGCCCCCCCCCCCCCCTCCCGGACTCGGGGCGATCGGCGGTAGCGGGGGATGTCCGGCGGGTTCAGTGGCTACGGCCGGACCCCCTGCGGCGCAGGGCGAACACGGTGCCGCCCGCGGCGGCGAGGAACAGGCCCGCGCCGGCGGCGAGCTCCACGGTATCCATGCCGGCCACGCTGCCGCCCAGACCGCCGCGGACACCGAGGGCGGAGGACGGGGTCGGGAGGAGGGTCGTGCCGGTACCGGTCCGCGTGGAGCTCGTGGTGGGTACGGTGGTGCCGCCGGCGATCGTCAGGTCGGCCGAGCCGGTCTCCCCGTTGCAGGTGAAGGAGACGGAGTAGACGGCTCCGCGCCGGGCGTCGCGGTCCACGGTGACCCGTACGGTCTGGCCGCGCGCGATGCTCACGGTGTCGAAGACCCCGGAGGAGGCGGTGGCGTAGGCGGCGTTGCAGCGGCTGACCGCGAGGACCGTCTGCCCCCCGGGGGCGACGGTCGAAGGCGTGAGGGTGAAGCCGAACGAGGTGATGGGCTGGGCCTCGGCAGCGGTCGCGGCGGGCGCGCCGAGGACGCCGAGCGCGAGCACGGCGCCCGTGGCGCCGGCGCTCAGCAGGGCGGTGGCGGAGGTACGTATCGCACCCATGGTTGATTCTCCGGATCCCCGAGGAGCAGCCGCGGAACGGTTTTCCGCACGTGGGGGGTCGTGCGCCTCGATGTCCGACACGCTAGGTCGGGGTGCGGTGACCCGCGATCAGGAACGGGCGAATGGGGCATGGCCGTGGGCCGAACCGGGGACGGGAGGCCCGTCCCCGGTTTGCGGACGGCCCGATCCGAGAGGGAACCCCTAGCCGCCGAGGTCCAGGTGGGGGAACTGGGCGAGGAACGGTTCGGCGGTGGCGGAGATGCCCCGCCCGAACGGCGCGTCGAAGTCCCAGATCAGGAACAGCAGGAACGCGATGAGGGCACTGAACAGGCCCGCCAGCAGCATCTCCCGGAACGACCGCCTGATCTGCAGGGTGAAGATCAGGCCCACGGTCACCAGGGCGCCGACGATCAGCCCGAACCACACCACCCCCGGCATGGTGGCCCCGGCACTCGAACCGCGTGCGCTGCGGGCGTCGTCGACCACCGCGACCTGGTCGACCAGCGGCTGGTAGGCCTGCCCCTCGTGGTCGGTCTGCGGCTCGTAGTCGGTGACGTCCCGGCGGATACGTTCCAGCAGCTCCCCGCCGTGCTCGGTGAGCTCGCCGTGGTCGGCCATCCGCTTCCACTCCGTGTCCACGACGTAGGTCACGTACGCGTCGACATCGGACCGGATCTTCTTGCGCACCTCGGCCGGGTAGACCTCGGAGCGGACACTGATCTCGTGCAGGGCCTGGGCCTCCTGGCGCACGTATTCCTGGGCGGCCCCGCGGCCCTCCCAGACGCCGGCGATCGCCAGGCCCAGCACGATCGCGTAGATCACCCCGATCATCATCGTCATGTACTCGATGACGTCCGGGGTCTCGTTCGGATCGTCGTCGTCGCCGATCCTCCTGTGGTTGAAGAAGGCGATGGACAGCACCACGGCACAGGCCGCGGCCATCGCGAGGGACAGGACGAGCCATTCCGACAAGATGACTCCCAATCGGTTACTGGTGAGGCGGAAGAAGCCCTAGCGCGGGCGCAGCGCGACGATCGCGAGCACCGCGGGAGCGGCGGTCATCAAGGTGAAAGTCACCGGCGAGATGTGGTGCTCGACGGGTTTGCGGGCCGCCGCGTGATACGCGGGTCGGGCCACCGGTTTCCGCGGTACGGGTTTCACCTCTGGGGCGGGTGGAGGCGGTGGGGCGGGTGGTGCGGGTGGTGGCGGTGCGGGAGCCCTCACCACGCGGGGCGGCGGGGGTGCCGGCTTCGGCGGGGGCGGCGCGGGCAGGACCGGCTTCGGTACGGGCTTCGGCGCCGGCGCGGGAGGCGGCGGCGGTTTCGGCGGTGCGGGTTTCGGGGGCGGTGGGGGCTCGGGCGGTGGCGGCGGGGGAGTCGGCTCGGGTGGCGGCGTGGGCTTCGGCGGCTTCGGCGGAGGCTTCGGCGGGCAGGGCGGAGGGGGCGGCGGCGGTGGACAGTGGGGGTGGCCGTGATGGCCCCCGCCATGTCCGCCTCCACGGCGTTTCCCGTGGTCGGAGCCCTGGTCGTCACCGTGATGTCCGCCACGCGGGCCGCGTCCGCGGTCGCTGCCGCCGGCCGCCGCGGCCACCACGGTGGCGGCCGGGCCGTCGCCGGAGTCGGTCGTCGCGTAGGCGCGGCTATCAGCCACGGCCGGCGTGACGGACAAGGCCGCCCACAGCAGGACCGGGACTGTCAGCAGGCGCCTGGCACAGGCTCTGTTCACCCCGGGAGCATGGGCCTGCGCGCGCCCGGGCACGCGAGGCTCGGCCCCCGGTTCGCCTGAACGGGTGGACTGCCGACCAGAGGGGTTTGAGCCACCGGTGGGTCGGTAGTGTGGTGACTCCGATCGACCCTCGCCAATTCCCATAAGGGACTTGTCGGTATCGGTCATTCCCTCGTCCGGTGTGGCGGTGCCTTTGGTGTGTGACGAAGAACGGATCGCCAATTTCCGCTTTTGCTCGCCCTGTTGGGAAATGATCAGTACATTCGGCTCGGACAGGAGTCCGACCTCACACGGACGACCGCAGGACCAACGCTTGGAGACCCCGATGGAGCGCCCCGCCTGGGCCCCGCCAGGCATCGACATATCGGTGCCGAGTGTGTCCCGCATCTATGATTACTACCTGGGCGGGTCCCACAATTTCGAGGTCGACCGCCAGACGGCTCGACGGGCCATGGAATTCATGCCGGGGCTGCCCAAGATCATGCAGGCCAACCGGGCATTCATGCGCCGCGCCGTCCGGCACGCCGTCGCCGAGGGCGTCACGCAGTTCCTCGACATCGGCTCCGGCATCCCCACCTTCGGCAACGTCCACGAGATCGCCCAGGCCGCCAGCCCGCAGGCGCGCGTCGTCTACGTCGACCACGACCCGGTGGCCGTCGCGCACAGCCGGGCCGTCCTCGCGGGAGACGACCACAGCGGCATCGTCGCCGCCGACCTGCGCAAGCCCAAGGAGATCCTGGCCGCCCCCGAGGTCGGCCGGCTGCTCGACCTCGGCCGCCCGGTCGCCCTCCTGCTCGTGGCCGTCCTGCACTTCCTGGAGGACACGGACGACCCGTACGCCGCCGTCGCCGAGCTGCGCGACGCGCTGGCTCCCGGCAGCCTGCTGATCCTCACGCACGCCTCGTACGAGGGAATCCCGCTCACCCAGGAAACCGCCGCCGGCACCGTGGGCGTCTACCGGGACATGCGCAACCCCCTCGTCATGCGTACCCGGGAACAGATCGGCGGCTTCTTCGACGGGTTCGAGATGCTGGAGCCGGGCCTCGTGTCCATGCCCGACTGGCGGCCGGACCGGCCCGACGACGGCGAGGACGGCGAGACACCGGAGGACCCCTACGCCTTCTCGGGCTTCGGCGGCGTGGGACGCAAGGCGTGAGACTTCCGGCACAGACGGCGGGGGCGCCGAAAGCCGCCGCGGCACCGGCCACCGGGTCCGCGGCGGCCCCGCACGGCGGCATCGAGGACCGGATCGCCCGCTTCGCCACCATCTGGGGCCGGGCGATCTTCCCGGTCACGGCGACCTCGCTGACCCGCACCGAGTTCGAACGGCACCTCGTACCCCTCACCCGGACGCTCACCGAGGCCCTGCACGCCCGGCCCTTCGACGCCTCGGTCGCCCAGCAGGTGGGGGCGGAACTCGTCGCCGTGCACTGCACCGACCCCGAGGCCCTGGCCGGCACCCTCGGCGTGATCGAGTCGTACCTGGTGCTCTACTGCGGCCCGGACGGACCCGAGGGCTCCGGCGTGGAGGGCACCGAGGAATACCGCTCCCGCTGCGCCCGGCTCCAGCACGCCATCGCGGCGGGATACGCCCGCGCGCTGCGCGAGCGCACCCTCAGGGAGCAGGAGGCCATCGCGCGCTCGGCGCTGACCGCGCGCACCGACGCGCAGCAGGCCCTGCACGCGAGCGAGGAGCGCTTCCGGGCGGTCTTCGAGGGCGCGGCCGTGGGGATCGGCATCGCCGACCTCGACGGGAACGTCCTGGAGGTCAACGACACCCTGCTGCAGATGTTCGGCGGCTTGGAGGGACACGTCCGCAGCCGCAACGTCAGCGAGTGGGGACACCCCGACGACACCCCGCACGTCTGGCGGATGTACGGCGAGCTGGTGCGCGGCGAGCGCGAGAGCTACCGCGTCGAGAAGCCGTACTACCGGCACGACGGCACCGTGCTCTGGACCAATCTGACGGTGTCGCTCCTGCGCGACGCCGACGGGAAGCCGCAGTACCAGCTGGCGCTGATGGAGGACACCACCGAACGCCGGCTGCTGAACCTGCGCCTGCGCTACGAGGCCACCCACGACGCCCTGACCGGCCTGCCCAACCGGACGCTGTTCTTCGAGCGGCTGGAGAAGGCCCTCGGCGGGGCCGGAGGCGACCGCTACGGCCTGTGCTACCTCGACCTCGACGGTTTCAAGGCGGTCAACGACAGCCTCGGGCACTCGGCGGGGGACCGGCTGCTGGTCGAGGTCGCCGACCGGCTGCAGAGCTGCGCGACCGGCCCCGGCGAGGTGGTCGCCCGGCTCGGCGGTGACGAGTTCGTCGCCCTGACCACCGGCTCCGACACCGAGGAGAAGGTGACCGACCTCGCGGTCCGCATACTGACCGCCCTGTCCACGCCGATCCGGCTGGAGGGCCGGGAGCTGACGGTCCGGGGCAGCATCGGCATCGTCGAGGGCCGGGCCAGGGAACGCACCCCGGCGGAGGTGCTGCGCAGCGCCGACATCACGATGTACCGGGCCAAGGCGGCCGGCGGCAACCGCTTCGAATTCGCCGACGCCGAGGCCGACGCCCGCGCGATCACCCGCCACGGCCTGACCAACGCCCTGCCCGCGGCGCTGGAACGCGGCGAGTTCTTCATCGAGTACCAGCCGCTGGTCCACATGCGCGACGGCAGCGTCCACGGGGCCGAGGCGCTGGTGCGCTGGTCGCACCCGCAGTACGGGGTCCTCGGCCCGGACCGCTTCATCCCGCTCGCCGAACGGACCGGGCTGATCGTGCCGCTCGGGCGCTGGGTGCTGGAGGAGGCCGTCCGCCAGGCCCGCATCTGGCAGCGCCAGCACGGAGGCGCGGCCCTGCGGATCAACGTCAACCTCTCGCCGACCCAGCTCCACCACCCGGGCCTGGTCGCCGACACCGTGGCGGTGCTGGAGAAGTCCGGCCTCGCCCCGGGCGCGCTGTGCCTGGAGGTCACCGAATCGGCCCTGATAGGGGCCGACGACGAACTCCTGGAACCGCTGCGCCGGCTCGCCGCCCTCGGCGTGGACATCGCCCTCGACGACTTCGGCACCGGCTACTCGAACCTGGCCAACCTGCGGCGGCTGCCGGTCAGTGTCCTGAAGCTCGACCGCTCCTTCACCCAGGGGATGCAGCAGCAGCCCGCCAACCCGGTCGACGTCAAGATCGTGGAGGGGATCGTCGCCCTGGCGCACAGCCTCGAACTCGCCGTCACCGTCGAGGGAGTGGAGACCGGAGCCCAGGCCGCCCAGCTGCGCGCCCTCGGCTGCGACACCGCTCAGGGCTGGTACTACGCCCGGCCCGGGGCCCCGGACCGCATCCACACCCTCTCCCTCTCGGACGCGGTGCCCACGCCCTCCTGAGGTCCGCCGCCGGGAGGGCCGGGCGGACCGGCCGCCCGGAGCCGGGGCCGGGGCCGGGGCCGGGGCCGGCCGGGGGCCGCCTCAGGCTCCGGGGCGCGGCTGGCTCCGGCTCATGCCGACCTCCGTCCCGCGACCGGGGGTCCGCACGGCCTCCACGACCCGCTCGTACCGCTCCGCCGTGTCGGCCAGGACGTCGGCGGCCACCGGCAGCCGCTCCGCCTCGTACGCGTCGAGCACCTCCTCACCGCCGGGCCCGGTGAGCGCTGCGGCCAGCGTCCGGGCGAGGGCGGTGGCGTCCTGGATACCGGTGTTCATGCCGAGCCCGCCGGCTATGGGCTGCACGTGCGCGGCATCCCCGGCGAGGAATACCCGGCCCTCCCGCAGCCGCGCGGCCATCCGGATGTTGACCCGCCAGGCCGAGATCCAGGTGGCATCGGCGAGCCGGATGCCCGGAACCCGGGCATGCCGGTCGAAGAGCCGCTGGAAGCTCTCCAGGGAGGGCGGCAGCGGCTCGCCCCGCTCGTTCCGCTCGGGCGAGGCCTGCAACTGGAAGCTGTCCGTCCCCGGCATCGGGCAGAGGAGCATTCCATTGCCGTCCGAGGTGAACCACTGGTGCCAGACGTCCCGGCTGAGCCCGGGCGCCCGGACGTCCCCGATGACCATCGCGGGCTCCTCCTGGCCGTTCCCCTCGAAGGGGATGCCGAGCAGCTTGCGCGTGGTGCTGCGCCCGCCGTCGCACCCGGCGAGATAGCGGGCTCCGATCACGGTGCCGTCCGCCAGCTCCGCGCGCACCCCGGATTCGTCCTGGGCGATCGCGGCGAGCTCCGATCCGTACTCGACCTGCACCCTGAGCCCGGCGAGCCGGTCGCGCAGGGCCGCTTCGATCTGCCACTGCCCGATCAGCAGGCCGGCGGCGGTGGGGGTGTCGTTGATGTGCTGTCCGTCGAAGTACTTGCGCAGGACCACGCTCCTGTTGCCGGTGGCGGCCAGGGTGTCGAGCACGCCGAGCTCCTGGAAGACATCGAGGCTGCCCGGCAGCAGCCCCTTGCCCCGGGACTCGTGGTGCGGTTCGGTGCGCCGGTCGATGACGCGCACGGCGAATCCGCGCAGTGCCAGGTCGCAGGCGAGCGTCAGTCCGGTGGGACCCGAGCCGGTGATCAGTACGTCGGTCATGGGATGTCCTCTCCTCGTCGATCTCCTCGTCGATGTCTCAAGGAAAGCGGCTCCCGGCGGAAAAAGCAACTCGGTTACAAAAATAACCCGGTCACGAATTCGTGGTACGCTGTGCGCATGGAGAACACGACGGGTCTGCGCGAGAACAAGAAGCTCCGTACGCGGCACCGGCTGGCGGCAACGGCGCTGGAGCTCTTCCTGGAACGGGGTTTCGACGCGGTGTCGGTGGCGGACGTCGCGGCCGCGGCCGAGGTCTCCAAGCCCACCCTCTTCCGGTACTTCCCGAGCAAGGAGGACCTCCTGCTCGACCGGTTCGCCGACCACCAGGACGAGGTGGCGCGCATCGTGCGCGAGCGGCCGGCCGGCCGCACGCCGGTGGGCGCCGTGCACGCGCACTTCCTGGCGGCGCTGGCCGAGCGGGACCCGATCACCGGGCTGTGCGACCACCCGAACGTGATGGCCTTCCAGCAGCTCGTCTACAGCACCGCCAGCCTCAAGAGCCGGCTGAGCCGCTACACCGACCGCGAGGTCGAGCTGGTCGCCGCCGGTCTGGAGGCGGAGGAGGTGGCGCCGCTGGGCGCCCGCCTGGCCGCGATGCATCTGGTGGCGGTCCGGCACGAGTTGGGCCGGGTGAACTGGCGGCGGATCGAATCCGGGCAGAGCGCCGACGAGGCGCACGCGGCCGCGGTCGCCGATGCCGATCAGGCCTTCGGGATGCTCGCCGAAGGCCTCGACAAGACCCTGCCGGCAGGCCCCGCCCCGGCGTCCGCCCAGGCCCAGGCCCCGGTCCCGGAATGACTGCACCGCCCGCCCCGCCCGCGCCCCCGCCGCGGTGGAGTCAGCCGAGCAGTATGCGCTTCAGCTCGCGGGCCGCGCGCGGCGGAGCCACGTCGGTGCGGTGGGCCAGGGCGATCGTGCGGCGCAGCGGGGAGCCGGCCAGCGGGGTCACGCGCAGGCCCGGACCGGCGCGGTCCACCACCATCGCCGGGACCACCGCGATACCAAGCCCTGCCCGGACGAAGCCCAGGACCGCGTCCATCTCGCCGCCCTCCACGGTGAAGACCGGCTCGAAGCCCTCCGCCCGGCAGGCCGCCACCGTGAGCTCCCGCAGGTCGTAGCCGTGCCGGAACATCACCATCGGCTCGTCCCGCAGCCCCGGGATGGTCAGCTCGCCGCCCCCGCCGGGCGCCGGCCGTTCCGCCGAGGAGACCACCACGAGGTCTTCCGTCAACAGCTCCACCGTGGTCAGGGCCGGGGCCGAAGGAGGCAGCGGCAGCGCGATCAGGGCCAGGTCCAGGGCTCCGCGCGCGAGCTCCCGTACGAGGTCGAGCGAGCCGCTCTCCTCGATCAGCAGCTCGATCCCGGGATGCGCGTCGTGGAAGGCCCGCAGTACGTCCGGCAGCAGGCCCGTGCAGATGCTGGGAGTCGCGCCGAGCCGGACGCGGCCGCGCCGGAGCTGCGCCAGTTCCTGCACCTCCAGCCGCGCGGTGTCCGCGTCCGCCAGGATCCGCCGGGCCAGCGGCAGCAGCGTCTCACCCGCGTCGGTGAGCGTGATGTTGCCCCGGGCCCGGCTGAACAGCTCGGCCCCGAGTTCCCGTTCGAGCGCCTTGATCTGCTGCGAGAGCGAGGGCTGGGCCACGTGCACGCGCTCCGCGGCCCGGGTGAAGTGCCGGGTCTCGGCGACGGCCACGAAATACAGGAGCTGCTGGAACTGCATGCGCCCAGGCTATCGCCCTCGATAGCCACCCTCTATCGATATCAGCTCCATCATGTCTTGGACCTTTCGGGATCCTCGTCCGTACCGTCGAGGACATGGCTCTGGCAACGCGGACGGATCGACGGCCGTCCATCACACGCACGATCTGGGACTCCTCTATCGGCAAGAAGTCCGTGATGGCCGTCTCCGGCCTGATCATGCTCGGCTATCTCGTCGTGCACATGCTCGGCAACCTCAAGATCTTCTTCGGGGCGGACGAGTTCAACGGCTACGCCCACTGGCTGCGCACCCTCGGCTCGCCCTTCCTGCACCACGAGTGGGCCCTGTGGCTCGTCCGCGTGGGACTGCTCGCCGCGGTCGTCGCCCACGCCGTGTCCGCGTACCAGCTCAGCCGCCGCGACATCAAGGCCCGCCCGGTGAAGTACGCCCACAAGCGCCGCCGCGCGAGCTACGCCACCCGCACCATGCGCTGGGGCGGCATCATCCTCGGCCTGTTCATCGTCTGGCACCTGCTCGACCTCACCACGCTCACCGTCAACGAGCGCGCCTGGTCCGGCCACCCGTACGAGAACGTCCTGTCCACCTTCTCCACCTGGTACGGGAACACCATCTACATCGTGGCCATGGCCGCCCTCGGACTGCACGTCCGCCACGGCTTCTGGAGTGCCGCGCAGACCCTCGGCGCGGGTAGCGCCCGACGCGAGCGGACCCTGAAGTTCCTGGCCAACGGCCTGGCCCTCGTCCTCTTCGCCGGCTTCGTGTCCGTCCCCGTAGCCGTCATGACCGGAGTGGTGAACTGACCATGAGCGCACACCAGCACGACCACGATCAGCACGCCCACGTTCAGCACGGCCGCGATCAGCACGCCCACGTTCAGCACGCCCACAAGCAGGACCCCCACTACGCCGCGTACACCACCGGCGACCCGGTCACCGACACCAAGGCCCCCGAAGGCCCGATCGCGGACCGCTGGGACCGCCGCCGCTTCGAGGCCAAGCTCGTCAACCCGGCCAACCGGCGCAAGCACACCGTCATCGTCGTCGGTACCGGCCTGGCGGGCGGAGCGGCCGGCGCGACCCTCGCCGAACAGGGCTACCACGTGGTCCAGTTCTGCTTCTCCGACTCCCCGCGCCGCGCCCACTCCATCGCCGCCCAGGGCGGCATCAACGCCGCCAAGAACTACCGCAACGACGGCGACTCGGTGCACCGCCTCTTCTACGACACCGTCAAGGGCGGCGACTTCCGCGCCCGCGAGTCCAACGTCCACCGCCTCGCCCAGATCTCCGTGGAGATCATCGACCAGTGCGTGGCCCAGGGCGTCCCCTTCGCCCGCGAGTACGGGGGCCTCCTCGACACCCGCTCCTTCGGCGGGGTCCAGGTCTCCCGCACCTTCTACGCCCGCGGCCAGACCGGCCAGCAGCTCCTGCTCGGCGCCTACCAGGCACTCTCCCGGCAGATCGCCGCAGGCAACGTCGAGATGCACGCCCGCACCGAGATGCTCGACCTGATCGTCGTGGACGGAGTGGCCCGCGGCATCGTCGCACGCGACCTGATCACCGGCGAGATCTCCACGTACTACGCCGACGCCGTGGTCCTGGCGAGCGGCGGCTACGGCAACGTCTTCTACCTCTCCACCAACGCCATGAACTCCAACGCGACCGCCGTCTGGCGGGCGCACCGGCGCGGCGCGTACTTCGCCAACCCCTGCTTCACCCAGATCCACCCCACCTGCATCCCGCGCACCGGCGACCACCAGTCCAAGCTCACCCTCATGAGCGAGTCCCTGCGCAACGACGGGCGCATCTGGGTCCCCAGGGCCAAGGGCGACACCCGCGCCGCGGCCGACATCCCCGAGGCGGAGCGCGACTACTACCTGGAGCGGATCTACCCCTCCTTCGGCAACCTCGTGCCCCGCGACATCGCCTCCCGCGCCGCGAAGAACGTCTGCGACGAGGGTCGCGGCGTAGGCCCCGGCGGCCAGGGCGTCTACCTCGACTTCGCGGACGCCATCCGCCGCATGGGCCGCGACAAGGTCGCCGAGAAGTACGGCAACCTCTTCGACATGTACGAGCGGATCACCGCGGAGAACCCGTACGAGGTCCCCATGCGGATCTACCCCGCCGTCCACTACACGATGGGCGGCCTGTGGGTCGACTACGACCTCCAGACCACCGTCCCCGGCCTCTTCGCCATCGGCGAGGCCAACTTCTCCGACCACGGAGCCAACCGCCTCGGCGCCTCCGCGCTGATGCAGGGCCTCGCCGACGGCTACTTCGTGCTCCCCTCCACGATCAACGACTACCTCGCCCGCCACCCCCGCCGGAGCACCGTCGACGACACCCACCCCGAGGCCGTGGCCGTCGTACGCGAGACCCGCGAGCGGCTCGCGAAGCTGCTCGCCGTCGACGGCGACCGCACCCCCGACTCCTTCCACCGCGAGATCGGCGAACTCATGTGGGAGTACTGCGGGATGGCCCGCAGCGAGGAGGGACTGCGCAAGGCCCTCGACCGGATCCCCGAGATCCGCGAGGAGTTCTGGCGCCGGATCAAGGTCCCGGGCAGCGGCGAGGAGTTCAACCAGTCGCTGGAGAAGGCCAACCGCATCGTCGACTACCTCGAACTCGCCGAGCTGATGTGCCTCGACGCGCTCGCCCGCGCCGAATCCTGCGGCGGCCACTTCCGCGAGGAGTCCCAGACCCCGGACGGCGAGGCGGCCCGCCAGGACGAGGCCTTCTCCTACGCCGCGGCCTGGGAGTTCACCGCCACCGGGGCCGCCCCCGTCCTGCACAGGGAAGACCTCGTCTTCGAGCACGTCCACCCCACCCAGCGGAGCTACGCATGAAGCTTACTTTGCGCGTCTGGCGCCAGCGCGGCGCCGACGCCCCCGGTCACATGGCCTCCTACGAGGTCGACGGCATCTCGAAGGACATGTCCTTCCTGGAGATGCTCGACACCCTCAACGAGGACCTCATCCTGCGCGGCGAGGACCCGGTCGCCTTCGACCACGACTGCCGCGAGGGCATCTGCGGCGCCTGCAGCCTCGTCATCAACGGCGACGCCCACGGCCCGGAACGCACCACCACCTGCCAGCTCCACATGCGGTCCTTCGCCGACGGCGACACCATCGACGTCGAGCCCTGGCGGGCCGCCGCCTTCCCGGTGGTCAAGGACCTCGTCGTCGACCGCGGCGCCTTCGACCGGATCATCCAGGCAGGCGGCTACATCACCGCACCCACCGGCGCCGCCCCCGAGGCGCACGCCACCGCCGTGCCCAAGGCCGACGCCGACTTCGCCTTCGAGCACGCCGAGTGCATCGGCTGCGGCGCGTGCGTGGCGGCCTGCCCCAACGGCTCCGCGATGCTCTTCACCTCCGCCAAGGTCAACCACCTGAACGTCCTCCCGCAGGGCTCGCCGGAGCGCGAGACCCGGGTGCTGGACATGGTGGCCCGGATGGACGAGGAGGGCTTCGGCGGCTGCACCCTGACCGGCGAGTGCGCCACGGCCTGCCCGAAGGGCATCCCGCTGCCTTCGATCGCCGCGATGAACAAGGAGTGGCTGCGGGCGGTGCGCAAGGGCCCCCGCTGACCCACTGACCCCACTGACCCCGGGGTCCGAGGCTCCCACCCCTGCGCCGATCGGCTGACCGGTACGGCCCGTACCGCGCCGCGCCCCGGCGCCGCCCGGGCCATGGGGGACAGTGGCGCCATGCCAGAAGCCCCCACCGGGTCCGGACCGCGTCGCCGAGCCGTACTGGCCGCCGCCCTCGCCCCGCTGGCCGGATCCGGGTGTTCGGGCGCGGAAGCCCCGCGCACCCCGGCGCCCGGTGCGCCGGCCGCGCCCAAGGACGCCCTGGTCATGGTGATCCGGCACGCGGAGAAGCCGTACGCCGGTGGCGCCGGCCGGGACGCGGAGGGCGAGGACGACCCCGGTTCGCTGGCCGGCCGCGGCTGGCGCCGGGCCGAGCGGCTCCCGCGCCTCTTCCCGCCGGCCCCCGGCTCCTCGCTGCCCCGCCCCGCGGCGGTCTTCGCGGCAGGCGGGAAGGGGGCCGCCGCCCCCGCGCGGTGCAAGCAGACGGTGGCGGCGCTCGCCACCGCCCTGCGCACCCCCGTCCGGGCCGAGTTCGCCGTCGGCGCCGAAACCGCCCTCGCGCAGGCCGCGTTGGCCGCACCCATGCCCGTGCTCGTCTGCTGGGAGCACAGCGGGATCCCCCGCCTGATCCGGGCCCTCGGCGCCCACCAGGTCCCCGGCACCCCGGCCACCTGGCCCGACCGGCACGACCTCGTCTGGATGTTCACCCGCCGCCAGGGGCGCTGGAGCTTCCGCGAACTGCCGCAGCACCTGCTCCCCGGCGACGTCTGAGCCTCACCAGCGGATCAGTTCGTTCCCCGCGGCGTCCTCGACGGTCGTCACGCCGCCGTTCGCCAGACCACCAGCATGTCCGCGCAGTACTGCAGTCCGAAGGGTTCGCCGGGCGCCCGGGTACCGGACCAGGGCCGGTCGCCGGTCGCCGTCCGCCGTCCGCCGTGCCGACGGTGATCACGGTGACCTTCTCGCCCGGCTCCACCCATACCTCCGAGCCCCAGGGTTCGAGGATCAGCGACAGCCGGTTCTGCCCGTCGTTCGTCACCGGGAGCCGTGGGGGGGGGGGCCCCCCCCCCCCCCGGGGCCGGGGGGGGGCCCCCCCCCCCCCCCCCCACGGGGGCGGTCGCTTCCGCCGCCGGAGCCGGATTCCCCCGGCGCTTCCAGAACATGCCCGGCAGCCTATGCCTGCCCCGCTTCCCCGTCCCGGCCGGACCCGAGGGCCCGCGCCAGGTACGGAGCCGTGCGGCTGCCCGCCGTGGAGGCCACCTCCGACGGCGTGCCCGCGGCGACCACCCGGCCGCCCGCCGTGCCGCCGCCCGGACCGAGGTCGATGACCCAGTCCGCGCCCGCCACCACCTCCATGTCGTGCTCCACGACCACCACCGAGTGCCCGGCGTCCACCAGCCCGTGCAACTGCCGCAGCAGCACCCGCACATCGGCCGGATGCAGCCCGGTCGTCGGCTCGTCCAGGAGGTACAGCGTGTGGTCCCGGCGCAGCCGCTGCAGCTCTGTCGCCAGCTTGATCCGCTGCGCCTCGCCGCCCGACAGCTCGGTGGCCGGCTGCCCCAGCCGCAGGTAGCCCAGCCCGATCTCCTCCAGCGCCCGCAGGCTGCGCGCCGCCGACGGAACCTCCGCGAAGAAGGCCGCCGCCGACTCCACCGTCAGGCCCAGCACCTCCGCGATGTTCAGGCCCTCGTACCGGACCTCCAGGGTCTCGGCGTTGTACCGGGCCCCCGCACACTCGGGGCACGGGGCGTACGTACTCGGCAGGAACAGCAGCTCCACCGAGACGAAACCCTCGCCCTGGCAGGTCTCGCAGCGGCCGCCCGGCACGTTGAAGGAGAACCGGCCCGCCTTCCAGCCGCGCGCCCGCGCCTGCGGGGCCGCCGTGAAGAGCTTGCGCACCACGTCGAACAGCCCGGTGTACGTGGCCAGGTTGGACCGGGGCGTCCGGCCGATCGGCTTCTGGTCCACCTCCACCAGCCGCCGTACGGGAAAGTCCGCCTCCGCGAGCCGCTCGCCGACCTCCCGGGCCAGCACCTGCCCCACCAGCGTGGACTTGCCCGATCCCGACACCCCGGTGACGGCCGTGAACACGCCCAGCGGGAACTCCGCCTCCAGGTCCCGCAGGTTGTGCCGGTCCACCCCGGTCAGCCGTACCGCCCCGGTCGCCCCGCGCACCTGCCGGGGGGCCGCGGCGGGCTCCCGCGCCGCGAACAGGTGCCGGGCCGTCGCCGACCCCGCCACCCCGGCCAGGTCCTGCGGCGGCCCGCTGTGGAGCACCTGCCCGCCGTGCTCCCCGGCCAGCGGGCCCACGTCCACCAGCCAGTCCGCGTGCCGCACCACATCGAGATGGTGTTCCACGACGAAGACCGTGTTCCCGGCCTCCTTCAGCCGGTCCAGCACTCCGAGCAGCGCCTCGGTGTCGGCCGGGTGCAGCCCCGCCGACGGCTCGTCCAGTACGTACACGACCCCGAACAGCCCCGAGCGCAGCTGCGTCGCCAGCCGCAGCCGCTGCAGCTCGCCCGCGGACAGGGTCGGCGCGGTCCGGTCCAGGCTCAGATAGCCCAGCCCCAGCTCCGTGACGGGCCCGATCCGGGAGCGCAGGTCCTCGGCGAGCACCCGTGCCGCCTCCCCGTCCAGGGGCGCGGAGGCCAGTACGCCGTCCAGGTCGGTCAGGGCCAGCGCCGCCAGCTCCGCGATGGTCCGCCCGGCGAAGGTGACGGCGAGGGCCTCCGGCCGCAGCCGCCGTCCCTCGCACACCGGACACGGCGAGTCGGCGAGGAACTTCTCGGCGCGGGCCCGCAGGGTGGCGCTCTTGCTGTCGGCGAAGGTCCGCATGACGTACCGGTGGGCGCTCATGTACGTGCCCTGGTAAGGCCGTTGGATCCGCTCGGCCTCCCGCACCGGGTGCACCGTCACCACCGGCTGCTCCTCGGTGAACAGGATCCACTCGCGGTCCTTCGCAGGCAGCTCCCGCCAGGGCCGGTCCACGTCGTGGCCGAGCGTCTCCAGGATGTCCCGCAGGTTCTTGCCCTGCCAGGCGCCCGGCCAGGCGGCGATCGCACCCTGACGGATCGACAGTCCGGGCTCGGGGACGAGGAGTTCCTCGCCGGTGCGGTGGATCCGGCCGAGCCCGTGACAGGACGGGCAGGCCCCGGCGGCGGTGTTGGGCGAGAAGGCGTCGGAGCCGAGCCGCTCCGCACCCGGCGGATAGGTCCCGGCCCGGGAGTACAACATCCGCAGGGAGTTGGACAGCAGGGTCACCGTGCCGACCGAGGAGCGCGAGCCGGGGGAGGAGCGGCGCTGCTCCAGCGAGACGGCCGGCGGCAGCCCCGTGACGGAGTCCACCTTCGGCGCGCCGATCTGATGGATCAGGCGGCGGGCGTACGGGGCCACGGACTCGAAGTAGCGGCGCTGGGCCTCGGCGTAGAGCGTGCCGAAGGCGAGCGAGCTCTTCCCGGAGCCGGAGACCCCGGTGAACACGGTCAGCGCGTCGCGCGGGATGTCCACGTCGACGCCGCGCAGATTGTGCTCCCGGGCGCCCCGGACCCGTACGTAGGGGTCGAGGGACGTGGGGGGAGGGGCGGGGGTACCGGCGGCCTGGTGCATTCGTCCTATTTTAAAGGCTCGCCTTCAGAGGCCCGCGATCCGGGCCAGGCGCGCGTAGGAGTCCAGCAGCGCCGTGCGGTCGTAGGTGGAGGTGGTGACCAGCAGTTCGTCCGCGCCGGTCCGTTCCGCGACCTCGGACAGCTCCGCAGCCACCCGGTCCTCCGTGCCGTGGACGTGGCCGGCGAGGGCGCCCTCGTAGAGCTCGCGTTCCTTCGGGGTCATCTCCAGCGCCTCGATCTCCTCCGCCGGGCGGAGCGGTGGGAAGCTGCCCCGGGTACGGGAGTGCGCGAGGGCCCAGGCCTCGGGGACCAGGATGCGGCGGGCCTCCTCCTCGGTGGCCGCGACCGCCACCGTGCCCGAGACCACGACGTACGGATCCGCGCTCCGGGCGGAGGGCCGGAACTCCTTGCGGTACGCCTCGACGATTCCGCCCACCCGGCCGCGGGCCCGCAGGTCGCCCACCACCAGCGGCAGCCCGGCCCGGGCGGCGATCCCAGCCCCCTCACCGGTGGCCAGGACGTAGGCCGGGATCCGCAGCCCTTCGGCGGGGCGGGCGTGCACCTCGGGGTGGGCCCGCTGGGTGCCGTCGAGCCAGCCCAGCAGCTCGGTCAGCTGTTCCTCGAAGCCGTCGGCGTCGCCGGTGTCGCGGCCCAGCGCCCGCCGGATGCCGCCGGTGAAGCCGACCGAACGCCCGAGGCCCATGTCGATCCGGCCGGGGAACAGCGACTCCAAGACCCCGAACTGTTCCGCCACCACCATCGGCTGGTGGTTGGGCAGCATGACCCCGCCCGTGCCCACCCGGATCCGGTGCGTCGCTCCGGCGACGGCGGCGGCCAGCACCGTCGGCGCCGAGCCCGCGACACCGGGCACGCTGTGGTGCTCCGAGACCCAGAAGCGGTGGTAGCCGAGCTCCTCGGCCGTCCGGGCCAGCTCCACGGTGTCGCGCAGGGCCTGCGGGGCCGGGTGGCCCTCGCGGGTGCGCGACCGGTCGAGTATCGAGAGTTTTCGGATCACACAGGACTCAACGCCCAGCGGCCCGGGGGATTCCCCGGCTCTCTTAGGCTGGCGGGATGAGCGAGCACACGTCCCGGCCGCTGGCCGTCTTCGACATCGACAACACCCTGGCGGACACCGGTCATCGCCAGCACTTCCTGGAGCGCCGGCCCCGGGACTGGACGGGCTTCTTCGCCGCGGCCCCGGCCGATCCACCGCTCGGGCGCGGGGTCGCGCTGGCCGTGGAGAGCGCGGCCGACTGCGAGGTGGTGTACCTGACCGGGCGCCCGGAGCGGTGTCGCGCGGACACGCTCGACTGGCTCGCCCGCCACGGTCTGCCCGAGGGGCGGCTGTTCATGCGCGGCAACCAGGACCGGCGGCCGGCGCGCACGACGAAGATCGAGGTGCTGCGGCGGGTCTCCCGCGGCCGCGAGGTGCGGATGCTCGTCGACGACGACGAGCTCGTCTGCCAGGCCGCCCGCGCCGCCGGTTTCCGGGTGGTCCTGGCCGACTGGGCCGCGGACGCGCCCGAGCTGCAGTCCGCCCAGGAGGTCGACGGCCGGACGTGAGGTGAACAGGGGGCCCGGGTATCGGGGCCAGGGGCCCGGGACCCTGGCCCCTGGGCTCAGTCCTCGCCCTCGAGGCGGAAGCCGACCTTGAGCCCCACCTGGTAGTGGGCGATCTCCCCGTTCTCGACGTGGCCGCGTACCTGAACCACCTCGAACCAGTCCAGGTTCCGCACGGTCTGGCCCGCCCGGGCGATCCCGTTGCGGATGGCCTGATCGATGCCCTCGTGGGAGGTGCCGACGATCTCGGTCACCCGGTACGTGTGATTGGACATGGAGGTCTCCCGACAGTGGGTGGCTTTTGCCTGGTTCTACGGTGCCCCAGTAAGTCCGGGTACGCGAACTTTAGGCGAACAGTCCCGAGCGAAAGGCCCTTGACCGGCCTATTGGTCTATGCCAATTTCGAGCCATCTGAGTCCGAGCCCAGAAGGTGGCCCTCTTGAAGATGCGATTCCTCGCGGTGTGCACCGCCCTCGCGGCCGCTACCGCCCTCATGGGCTGCAGCCAGTCGGCCGACCCGGCCGCAGGGTCGCGAAAGGTGACGCTCTGGCTGATGAAGGGCAGCGCCTCGGAGGACTTCATCGGCAAGTTCACCGCGGAGTTCGAGACGGAACACCCCGGCATCGACCTGGACGTCAGGATCCAGGAGTGGACGGGCATCGGCGACAAGGTCAACGCCGTCCTCGACGGCACGAGCAAGGAGAGCGCCGACGTCATCGAGGTCGGCAACACCCAGGTCGCCAAGTACATCGAGACCGGCGGCCTCGAAGAGCTCACCCTCGAAGGCCTGCGCGAATGGGGCAGCAAGGACTGGCTCAAGGGCCTCGCCGACCCGGGAACCATCAACGGAGCCCAGTACGGAGTCCCCTGGTACGCCGCCAACCGGGTGGTCATCTACCACAAGGACCTCTTCGCGAGCGCCGGCATCAAGACCCCGCCCAAGAACCGCCAGGAGTGGATCCAGGCCACCCAGAAGCTCGACAAGGGCGACCAGCAGGGCATTTACCTCGCGGGCCAGAACTGGTACGTCCTCGCCGGCTTCATCTGGGACGAGGGCGGCGAACTCGCCGTCGAGACCAACGGCAAGTGGGTCGGCGCGCTCGACGACGACAAGGCCCTGGCCGGCATGGACTTCTACAAGCAGCTCCAGGCCCTCGGCGACGGCCCCAAGGGCGCCGACGAGGAGACGCCCCCGCAGTCGCAGGTCTTCGCCCGCGGCCAGGTCGCCCAGATCATCGCCCCGCCCGGCCAGGTGGCCGCGATCGAGGCGGCCAACCCCGCTCTGAAGGGCAGGCTCGGCTTCTTCCCGATCCCCGGCAAGACCTCCGACAAGGCGGGGGCCGTCTTCACCGGCGGCTCCGACCTGATCATCCCGGCGCGGACCGGACAGCGGAAGGGTGCCGTGGACGTGATCACGGCCCTCGTCAGCGAGAAGTGGCAGACCGAACTCGCCCGCACGATGAGCTACGTCCCCAACAAGACCACCCTCGCGCACGTCGTCGACGGCAACGAGGGCGCGGCCGCCATGGCCCCCGGCGCCGCCCAGGGCCGCGCCACCCCCACCTCCGCCCGCTGGGCCGAGGTCGAGGCGAAGAACCCGATTAAGCCCTTCATGACGGCCGTGCTCACCGGCCGGGACCCCAAGCAGGCCGCCCGGGCCGCCTCCGAGGAGATCGGCAAGGTCCTCAGCTCCGACCGCTGAGCCACCGCTGAGGACGTACCGAGGCAGTACCGGGCCACCGCCGGGACGGGGGTACCGCCGAGTTCAGCGTCCGCACATCCAAGGGCCGCTGAGCGGTCATGTCGAATCCAGCCGGTCACGGAAGAAGTAAAGGAGCCAGGCCACGCACCTGCGGGCCCGGCCCTCCGTGCCCGGATCAGGAGCCGCCATGACGATCGCACCCCTGTCCCCGTCCCCCCTCACGGCCTCGGCGCCGGCCCCCTCAGCCGCGCCCGCCACCCGCCTCGTCCCCGTCAGCGCCCAGGCCGCGGCATCCGGCGCGCCCGCCGAAGGACCGCGCTACGCCGTCCGCCTCGCCCGCGACGAGGACGAGGTGCGCGCCGCCCAGCGGCTGCGCCACCAGGTCTTCGCCGGTGAGCTCGGTGCCCGCCTGGACGGGCCCGAGCCGGGCCTCGACGCCGACGCCTTCGACGCGTACTGCGACCACCTCCTCGTCATCGACGAGGAGGCCGAGCAGGTCGTCGGCACCTACCGGCTGCTGCCCCCGGAACGCGCCGCCGTCGCCGGCCGCCTCTACTCCGAGGGGGAATTCGACCTCTCGGCCCTCGCCCCCATCCGCCCCGACCTCGTCGAGGTCGGCCGCTCCTGCGTCCACCCCGACCACCGCAACGGCGCCGTCATCGCCCTGATCTGGGCCGGCCTCGCCCACTACATGGACCGCTCCGGGCACAACTGGCTCGCCGGCTGCTGCTCGATACCGCTCGCCGACGGCGGGGTCCTGGCCGCCGCCACCCGGGAGACCGCCCTGACCCGCAGCCTCGCCCCCGAGGAGTACCGGGTCACCCCCCACCTCCCCTGGAGCCCCGAGGGCATCACCTTCCCCGACCGCATGGAGCTGCCCCCGCTGCTGCGCGGCTACCTCCGCCTCGGCGCCTGGGTGTGCGGGGAGCCCGCCCTCGACGCCGGGTTCGGCTGCGCCGACCTGTACGTGCTGCTCTCCCTGCGCCGGACCAACCCGCGCTACCTGAAGCACTTCCGCTCGCTCGTCCCGGGCGCATGAGCGTCTGGCTGCCCACCTCGCCCTGCACCCCCGAGGCCTGCGCCGGCCACGAGGGGGACACCGCGAGCGTTCCCCGGGCGGTGCTCAGACTCGCCACCGCCGTCGCCCTGATCCTGGTGGGGATCCTGGGCGCCCCGCCGGTCCGGCTGCTGCCGGCCGGCCCCCGGCACACGGTGGTACGGGCCTGGTCGGCCGCGCTCGTACGGGCCTTCGGCATACGGATCACCGTGCACGGCAGCCCGGGGCCGGGCGGCGGCCGGCTCCTGGTCGCCAACCACATCTCCTGGCTGGACATCCCGCTGGTGGCCGCCGCCCTGCCCTGCCGGATGCTGGCCAAGAGCGACATCCGGGCCTGGCCGGTGCTCGGGCGCCTCGCCGGACAGGCCGGCACCCTGTTCATCGAGCGCGACCGGATCCGCGCCCTGCCCGCCACCGTCGAGACCCTCACCGGCGCGCTGCTGGCCGGGGACCGGGTCACCGTCTTCCCCGAGGGCTCCACGTGGTGCGGGCGGGCCCAGGGCACCTTCCGCCGGGCCTCGTTCCAGGCGGCCCTGGACGCGCGCGTCCCCGTACAGCCCCTGCGGCTCACCTACCTGCGGTGCGACGGAAATCCGGCCGGGGCGCCGGCCTTCGTCGGGGACGACCCGCTGACCGCCTCGCTGTGGCGGATCGCCCGGGCCCGCGGGGTACGGGCCGAGGTCAGGCTGCTGCCGCGGATCCCGCCGGGCCGGTACGCGCACCGGCGGGACCTCGCGGCAGCGGCTCAGCGGGCCGTCGCCGGGGCCTGGACCGGCCCCACCTCCCCGAACCCGCTACCGGGCATCCCCGCTCAGCCGGCCACGCCGTCGGCGACCGACAGGGACAGCGCGAACCGGCCCGCCGCGTCCGTCCACCACTGGGTCAGTTCCAGCCCGGCCGCCGCCAGCTCCTTGCGCACGCCCTCCTGACGGAACTTCGCGGAGACCTCCGTCAGGATCTCCTCACCCGCCGCGAACGGCACCACCAGATCCAGCGCCCGGATCTTCACCACCAGTTCCGACCGGGCCCGCAGCCGCATCTCGATCCACTCCTGTTCCTTGTTCCACACCGCCACATGCGCGAAGTCGGCCGTGTGGAAGTCCGCCCCCAGTTCCCGGTTGATGACCGCCAGCACGTTCTTGTTGAACTCGGCGGTCACCCCCCGTGCGTCGTCGTACGCCGCCACCAGCACGGCTTCGTCCTTCACCAGGTCCGTCCCCATCAGCAGCGCGTCCCCGGGCGACAGCATCGCCCGTACGGACGCCAGGAACACCGCCCGCTCCGGCGGCAGCAGATTCCCGATCGTGCCGCCCAGGAACACCACCAGCCGGGGCCCGGGGGAGTCCGGCAACCGCAGCGCACGCGTGAAGTCGGCCAGCAGGGCGTGCACCCGCAGCCCCGGATGCTCCGCCAGCAGCGTCTCGGCCGCCCCCCGCAGCGCGCTCTCGCTCACGTCCACCGGCACGTACGTGTCCAGCGCGGGCATCGCCTCGATGAGGTGCCGGGTCTTCTCCGAGGACCCGGAGCCCAGCTCCACCAGGGTGCGGGCGCCGCTCTCGGTGGCGATCTCCCGCGCCCGCTCCAGCAGGATCTCCCGCTCCGCGCGCGTCGGGTAGTACTCGGACAACCGGGTGATCTCCTCGAAGAGCTCGCTGCCCCGCGCGTCGTAGAACCACTTGGGCGGCAGCACCTTCGGCGTGTACGTCAGCCCGTGCAGCACATCCGTACGCAGCGCCTTCTCCGCGGCGTGCTCGTCGAGCGTCCGGGTCAACTGAAAGTCGTTCACAGGGAGTTCTCCTTGAGCGGGGTCAGTTCGACCCTGGTGCGGGTGGCGGTCAGCAGGGTCCGGTCGGGCACTTCGCGCCACCGGGTGTCGTCGTCGTACGGCTCGGAGGCCACCACGGTGCGCCGCCGCTCCGCGTCGGCCAGGTACCAGAGCGAATCGCCCCAGGCCGTCGCGGCGATCGTGACGCCGTCCGTGAGCAGCAGGTTCAGCCGGGAGCCGGGCGCTGCCGAGGCCAGCTCCCGGACCGGCTCGGCGAGCGCCGTGCCCAGGTCGTCCCCGGCCCGCAGCCGGTGCAGGACCAGCGCCCAGACCAGCGCCGAGTCCGTGCGCGCGGCCAGCCGGAGCAGTTCTGCGGGCGGCAGCCCGGCCGCGAGCGGGGCGGCGGACCCGGGCCAGCCGCGCACCGCGCCGTTGTGGCTGAACAGCCACGGCCCGTCCGCGAACGGCGCGGCGGCCGCCTCCCCGTCCGCCCCGGGGTCCGTGGCGTCCCGTACGGCGGCCAGCGCGGCCCCGCTGCGGACCACCCGGGCGAGATCGGCGAAGGTCAGGTCGCCCCAGATCGGCCCGGACCGCCGGTAGCGGGCGGGCACCGGGTCCCCTTCCGCGTACCAGCCGATGCCGAAGCCGTCGGCGTTGACGGTCCCGGACCGCTGCCGGCGCGGCTCCCAGGACTGGCGCACCAGCGAGTGCTCCGGCTCGCTCAGCAGCTCCCCGAGCGCCACCACCGGTCCCAGGTAAGCCAGATGACGGCACATCAGACGTCCCTCGCGGTCCGGAAGCCGGAGAAGATCTGCCGCCGCACCGGAAGGTCCCAGTTGCGGAAGGTGCCCCGGCAGGCCACCGGGTCCACGGCGAAGGAGCCGCCGCGCAGCACCTTGTGCTCCGGGCCGAAGAACACCTCCGAGTACTCCCGGTAGGGGAAGGCCCGGAAGCCCGGGTACGGCAGGAAATCGGAGGCGGTCCACTCCCACACGTCGCCGATCAGCTGGCGCACCCCGAGCGGGGAGGCACCGGCCGGGTAGCTGCCCGCGCGCGCCGGGCGCAGGTGCCGCTGACCGAGGTTGGCGTGTGCGGGGGTCGGGTCGGCGTCGCCCCACGGGTAGCGGGTGGAGCGGCCGGTCGCCGGGTCGTGCCGGGCGGCCTTCTCCCACTCCGTCTCCGTGGGCAGCCGCCGCCCCGCCCAGCGGGCATAGGCGTCCGCCTCGTACCAGCTGACATGCAGAACCGGTTCTTCGTCCGGCACCGGCTCGATCACCCCGAAGCGGCGGCGCAGCCACTGGCCGGCCTCCCGGTGCCAGAACAGCGGGGCCCCGATGGAGTGCTCGCGGATCTGTTCCCAGCCCGGCGCCGCCCACCAGCGCGGATCGCGGTAGCCGCCGTCGGCGATGAACGCCAGGTACGCGGCATTGGTCACGGGAACCGTGTCGATCCAGAAGGGCGCGGTCTCCCGGACGTGCGCCGGGCGTTCGTTGTCCAGCGACCACGGCTCGGCGGAGGTGCCCATCGTGAACGGGCCTCCGGGAACGAGGACTTCGGCGGCGGACGGCGGATCGTAGGGGCCGTCCGGTTCCGGTGCGGTCAGCACGGGCGCGCCCCGCCGGAGCTGATGGGTGATCAGCATGGTCTCGTCGTGCTGCTGCTCGTGCTGGGCGATCATCCCGAAGGCGAAACCGTCGTCGAGGAGCGTGCTGCCCTCCAGCGGCGTCCGCTCCAGCAGGTCGAAGACCCGGCCGCGCACCTCGGCCGCGTACCGGCGGGCCTCTGCGGGCCCGAGCAGCGGCAGCTTGGGCCGCTCGGCGCGGGGGTGCTGGAAGGCGTCGTAGAGGGGCTCGATCTCGGGGCGCATCGACGCGCGTCCGGCGACGCGCTGGAGCAGCCAGAGCTCTTCCTGGTTCCCGATGTGCGCCAGGTCCCAGACCAGCGGCGACATGAGCGGGGAATGCTGGGCGGCGAGGTCCTCGTCGGTCACGGTGTCGGTGAGGCCGGCCGTGCGTATGCGTGCCGCGGTCAGGGCGGCGGCCGCCCGCTCCCGCAGGCGGGAGTCGGAGTCGGAGGTGGAGGCGGAGGGCGATTCGGTGGTCATCGGCGGACCTCTTTTCCGGTGAGCACCTGTGCGGATGCGTCGTCGGCCGGACATCGGCCGCGCAGTACGTAGCGTTCGGTGAAGGCGGCGACCGTGTCCCGGACGTGTGTGCTCGCGCCGAGCCGGGGCAGGGCATCGGCGGCGGCCCGGAAACAGGCCTTCGCGGACGCCCGCAGCTCCGGATCGGCCAGACCGTGCCGGGCCGCCGACCGCCAGAGCGGATTGCAGGGCGCGGGGTGCGTGCCGTAGGAGTCGGCGAGCCCCTTGGCCACCCGGTACGCGGTCTCGGCGGCCTCCGGATCGTCGAACAGCGCGTGCACGACGGCCACCGGGACCAGCCAGCCGTCGTCGCCGGACTGCGCGTCGATCATCCGCAGCTCCAGGTGGCCGCGCGGCCGGACCGGTGGGAAGAGCGTGGTCAGGTGGTAGTCCAGGTCCTCGGCGGTGGGCGGCCGCAGCGCGGGGTGTCCGCCCGTGCGCAGCCAGTCGCGGAAGGTCGTGCCGGGCTGGGTCTCCCACGGCCCGTCGTCCCCGTAGGACCGGACGCACATCACCTCGGTGTCCAGGGCCTGCCGGGTCCACGCGGTGCGAGGCTCCGCGTCCAGCGGCGGGGCGAGCGCGCGCCGGGTGTCCAGGTCGCTCCAGATCCCCTGGCGGGCACAGCGCCAGCCGGCGTACGGGCCCTCGTGCGCGGGGGAGTTGGCGAAGGCGGCCACCAGGACCGCACCCAGCAGGTGCGCCAGCCGCCAGCGCCGGCCGTGGCCGAGCACGCCCGGCTCCTCGTAGCCGGCGTCCACGCAGACCTGCACGGAGGCGGAGGCGCACATCATGGCGCGCCCGGCCGGACCGGTGCGGTCGAAGTAGGCCTCCATGGCGTCGTAGCGCGGGCTGTTCAGCAGCCGGCGGTACGGGCGGCGGGGATCGCGGCCGACGCCGCGCAGGACCAGTCCCTGGGCCAGCAGGGCGGCGCGTACGGCGGTGAGGTCGGCCTGCAGGTCGTCCACGCAGCCGCTGAGGGAGGTGGCGGGGGCCGAGCTGAGTTCGAGCTGGCCGCCCGGTTCGACGGTCACCCGGGAGTGCAGGGGCAGGGCGCGGGCCGCGGCGTGGGCGGCCCGTAGCCGCTCGGGGGGCAGGGGCTGCTCCGGACGCTCGGCGTCCAGGACCAGCCATTCGAGCTCGGCGCCGATGAGGCGGGGCGGGCCGGTTTTGAAACAGATGCCGTGGAGCAGGTCCTCGGCCTGCGTCTCGCTGATCGAGGGCGCGGGGGTCGGGCCGGGCGCGGGCGGGGGAGCGGATGAGTCGTGGGACATGACCGGGTCCTCGTCTCCTGTCGTCGGTCGTGACATCACCCGTGCCTACCCCTCCTCGGGGCGCAAAACCCTTTGCCGCCGGGAATCGCAGCGCGGAGGATGGCGGCGTGAGCAGCAGATTGCGCGAGATCGCGCGGGAGAACGCGGAGATCCTGGCGGCCGGGGGGTACCGGACGCGGTCGGGACGGCAGGTTCCGCTGGCCGCCGCCCTGGCGGAAGCCAAGGCCGGAACCAGGATATATGGACCAAACCGGGTCATTCCAGATGAAAAGATTGCCGCCGGTGGCAGCGCGACCGTCGTCGAGGTCACCGGAGAGAGCAGCACGGTCGCGGCCCGAAGGCTCGCGACAGCTGCCCCGGCCCACCCGGATCCGTCCCCCGTCGCGGTCCTGAACTTCGCCTCGGCCCGTAACCCCGGGGGCGGTTACGTCCGCGGGGCCAAGGCGCAGGAGGAGGCGCTGTGCCGCGCCTCCGCCCTCTACGAGACCCTGCTGGAAGCCCCGGAGTACTACGAGGTCCACCGCGCGGAGCGGAGCACCTTCTACACCGACCGGGTGATTCACTCGCCCGGGGTCCCGGTCTTCCGCGACGACCGGGGCGAGCTGCTGGAGACCCCGTTCCGGGTCGGCTTCCTCACCTCTCCGGCGCCCAACGCGGGCACGATCCGCCGGCAGGAGCCGGAGCGGACCGCCGAGATCCCGGCGGCGCTGGCGCGGCGGGCCGGGATCGTACTGGAGGTGGCGGCGCTGCACGGATACCGGCGGCTGGTGCTCGGAGCCTGGGGCTGCGGGGTGTTCCAGAACGACCCGGCGCAGGTGGCCGAGGCCTTCCGGGGGCTGCTCGCGGACCGGTTCGCCGGAGTCTTCGAGCACGTCGTGTTCGGCATCCTCGACCGCGACCCCACCACCCGCGAGACCTTCGACCGGGTCTTCCCGGCCTGAGATGCGGGGGCGGCGGAGCCGCGGGCCCGCGGCGCTCAGAAGGGGTTCGCGGCCCCCAGCAGGATCTCCGGCAGATAGGGCGACGAGACGCGGATCCGCCAGCCCCGGCGGCGGGCGTGGCAGGCCAGGGCCAGGACGTCGAAGTCGACCGCGGCGTCGGCCCCGGCGCCGAAGAGCCGGTCGCCCACCGAGTGGTAGTCCCGGTGGGCCTCCAGGGCATCGGCCAGAGCCAGGTTGAAGCTCTCCTCGTCGCCTTCCACCAGCTGGGAGAAGAGCACGGCCGGCGCCGGGAGGAAGCCCCACTCCCGGACCTGCCCGACGTCGGCGACGGCCCGGTCGGTGGCGGGCTCCGGGTCCTCGCCCCGCAGGTAGTCGTGCAGGGCCTGCCGGTACGAGGCGTGCGCGGCACGGTCCTCCTGCACGGCGTTGGGGCCGCTGAGGACGAGCGGGGCGAGTTCCGCACGGTGGCCGGTGATCAGGGCGTGCTTCAGGGCCTGGTACCAGGACCCGGGGGCGAGCGGGTGGTCCGAGCGGGTGGAGCCCTCGGAACCGGCCCCCGCGCGGGTGGCCTCGTACAGCTCGCGTACGAGGTGGTCGGCGTGCCCCGCAGGATCCGGCATCTCGGGGCGCTCGACGACCAGGGGGCCCGCGGCCAGCGCCGCGACGGCGTCCGCACGCCGCTCGCGCCCGTACGGCCCCACCCGCGGCGGCGGGGCCTCGAAGCCGGTGACCAGCGCCCGCGGCAGGTAGCCGGACTCGACGGGCGGCTGCCAGCCCTCGCGCCGGTAGCCGAGCGCGGCCAGCGCCAGCGGCAGCAGCGGCAGCAGGCTGCGCGGCTCGGCCCGGGCGTCCTCCAGGCGGGAGTACGGGAGCAGCAGCGCGGCGAGCTCGGCGGCGAAGGCCTCGCGGTCCCGGGCGGCCAGCGCGCGCAGGGCGCGCAGCGCGCCGGTCGCCGGGTCGGCCGCCCCGGTCCTGTCGGCTCCGGCTCCGGCCCTGGCCTGCCGGTCGGCGATCCGGGCGAGCGCGGCATCCAGCGCGGCGAGCTTCTCCTGCGGAGAGGGCGGGAACTTCTGGTACTCGACCCCGATGTCCCCGCTGACGTACGCCAGCAGGCCGTTGATCAGCTCCACCGGCGGGAGCCCGGGCCCGCCGGCCCGCTGCGGTGCCGTACGGGCGAAGTGGAAGGCCTCGCCGTGCCGTTCGGCCTTGTCGGCGAGGACCGCCACACAGAACGCGTCGATCCAGCGCGCGGCGCTGATCGGCTGGGCGCTGCCCCCCGCCCCGGAGTCGTAGTCGCTACCGAAGTCGACGTAGTTGAGGAAGACGCGGAAGGACGCGTTCGGGTAGGCGGCGAACGACACGGTGGCGGCGGCCGTTTCGGCCGCGTCGCCCAGGATCGCCTTCGCCTCCGGGGTGTCGAGGTCGGGGGTCACCGCCGAGTACGCGCCGAGGCCGTCGAGGAACCGCAGCGTGATGTCCCACCAGTCGTAGGCGTCGATCAGACCGGCCCGGGACCTGGAGTACACGTCCGAGATCATCTTGTTCGCGAAGTCCTCGCGTACCGCTGCCAGGGCGGCCTCGCTCACCCTGTGTCGTTCTATTCGCATGCCCGCTACTCCCTGTGTCCGCCTACGGGGCTCACCCTAGGAGATCACCAGGACGGTACGGGCCAGGGACACGGGAGGCCGGGGCCGGTCCCGGACGGTGGCCGCGGGCACGGCCGCGGCCACCGTCCGGGCCCCGGGTCACTGCCAGCCGTAGCGCTCGCGAAGCCGGTCCACGACCAGGGCGAAGCGGCCGCGGTCGAGCGCGCAGGCCTCGCGGCGCATCCCCGACTCGTGCACCCGCAGCACCCGGTCCACGTCCACCCAGGACTCGCGCCCGGCGCTGTCCCACGGTCCCGTCCCGATCGGCACCCACTCCCGGTCGTGGTCGTGCCGCTTGCTCGACAGCTGTACGGCGAGAAGGGTCCGCCCGCCCGCCTCCCGGGCCACGACCAGCACGGGACGGTCCTTGCCGCGCCCGTCGTTCTCCTCGAAGGGGACCCAGGTCCACACGATCTCGCCGGGGTCGGGATCGCCGTCGGGATCCGGGGCGTACTCGGTCCGCACGGGGCCGATGGCGTGCGGATCGGCCTCCGTGGTCGCGGTGACGCCGTCGCGGCCGGGCTGCTCGGTGTGGCCGTTGCCGTGGTGGGAAAGTGCCGTCATTTCGCGGAGATTACTAGGCCGCCCCTTTCGGATCCTGCCGGCCAAGCCCGCGTCGTCCGGCGCCGTGCATCTCCCCCAGCCAGGCCGTCTCTTCCGGATCTTGCCGGGCCCGGCCCGCCCGGCACGGAATTCCGTCCCCCCGGTGTCCCGAGGGCGAGGCAACCTGGCCCATCGCACGTCACTGCCCCGCGAAGTGTCTCCGGAGCCACGTGAGCAAGGCCGCGAAGGCGGGGGTCATGGCGGCGTCCGACTGCTCGAGAAGCGTCGGGCGGCCGCCGTCCTCCACCGTGATCGTGTAGCTCCTCGCATCCCTGGCACGGCCGGTGTCGGCTTCCGGGGGCATCGCGACGGCGGCCGCCACCAGCCGGGCCAGCTCCGTTGCGGGACTCTCGGGCAGGTCGACCGTGTCCAGCACCTGGGGCCGGCGGCCGAAGTCGGCAGCCGCCGCCAGCCCGCCGTATGTCTCCAGGCTCACCTTCACCGGGCGCAACCTCCGGATCGGCGGCGATTTCCCGTGGTCACCCGGTGCCCTTCAGCGCGGCCACTTCCTTGGCGAGCGCCGCCACCTTGTCGTTCAGGTCCCTGATCTGCCTGGTCAGGGCCACCTGGCCGTCCTCCCGGCCCAGGCCGCCGCGCCCGTTGACCGCATAGCTCCGTGCCCGGGCGAGCCCGATGGGGACGCTTCTGACCTCGACTTCAACCTCCTGCCACGCCGCCAGCACGGCCGACTGCTCGGGGCTGCCGAAGCCGAACAATTCCCCGGCCTTCAGGAAGGTGGTGTCCGCGAAGTCCCGGAACTGGTCCTGGGCGGTGGACGCCTTGAGCGACTCGTACCAGACGGGCCCGGCACCCTCCCAGGCGAATCCGCCGATGCCCACGGCCGTCAGGTAGAAGGCCTTGTTCGGAATGCCGGAGTTGTAGTGCACCGCACCGTTGTCCCCTTCCCGGGTGTCGGGCAGGTGGACGAATTTGCTCATACGGTCGGGCTGGGGGTCCTTTCCGACCAGCGGGTGGTTGAATGCCGTCCCCGGGGCTTTCATCGATCGCAGGGCGTCGCCTTCGATTCCCGGGGTCCAGACGTCGGCTCCGATCAGCCAGTCGGCCTCCTCGGCCGTCTCCTTCATCTTCCACTGCTTGACCAGCGACCCGAAGACGTCCGACATCGACTCGTTCAAGGCCCCGGACTGCTTGTGGTATTCGAATGCCGAGGTGTGATCGGTGACTCCGTGCGTCAACTCGTGGGCGATCACTTCGAGGGATCCGGTGAGGTCGCCGAATTCCGTTCCGTCCCCGTCACCGAAGAGCATCCGCCGTCCGTCCCAGAAGGCGTTACCGACCCCCTCGCCGAAGTGGACGAATCCTTCCAGACGCATTCCCCGGCCATCGATGGAATTGCGCTGGAACGCCTCCTTGTAGAAATCGCGCGTCAGTCCGAGCGCCTCGAACGCCTGGTTGGCGGACTTGTCCGGGGACTCCGGTCCGTCTTCCGTCCGAGCCAGGACGGCGGTCTGGAGGAATTCCGAGTGCTCGCAGTCGAAGATGGTGCGTCGGGCGTTGCCTGGGGCGGCGGCGCCGGCGAAGGTCACTCGGGCCGATCGCACGCCCCGCAGGCGAGCAGTGGTCAACAGGGTGTTCAGGGCGGCTTGGCGCACGTCCTTGTCCTCGCTGGCCACGAGCCTGTCGAGAATGTAAGGGGGAACGATGCAGTTGATCGGGCGGCTCCTCATGGGGTACCTCCTGAGCGGGAGAACTGATGGTTCGGAATTCATCAACACGAGGAAGATGTGCAACGTTCAACGTGGCCGGACGCGGCGTTGCCACGGGACCTCCGAGAAGGTCTCGCAGACAAATGCGGACAGGCGCCCACTCGGTGTGGCAGCGACGGGAGAAGCGTTGGCGCCGACCAACCCCGGTTGCAGAGGCGGGGCCACGCTGATATCACCAGTCTCCGGCCGCCCGTAGCGGCTGGCAAACGCAACGCGAGGCGTCTGGGAGCGCATGGCGATCTGATGCCGGGGGACCCGGCGGCGCTTTTGGCCGTGCTCCGGCGAGGGCTGGGGGTTCCCGGCGCACTTCGCTTTTCCACGGGCAGCGCCGGCAGGGGACGCCAGGCAGCCCGGTGCCCCCCCGAATGTCCCCCGCTCGCACAGAAACGGCGCGCGCCCGCGCGGTGGGTCAGTCGGTGACCAGGGCCAGGATGAGCCCGTCGTAGCCCTTGCTGCCGACGGTCTGCAGGGCGGTGGCGGTCAACTGCGGGTGCTCGGCGATGAGTTCGGTGAACCGGCGGACGCCCTGCACACGGGGGTCGGAGCTGTCCGGGTCGACGACGGCGCCGTCGCGGACGACGTTGTCGCCGATGATGACGCTGCCGGGCCGGGTGAGCTTGAGGGCCCACTCCAGGTACTCGGGGTTGGACGGCTTGTCGGCGTCGATGAAGACCAGGTCGAACGGCGCGTCGCCGGTGAGCGCCGGCAGCAGGTCGACGGCGCGGCCGCGCCGGATCTCGACGACGTGGTCCAGCCCGGCCCGGGCGATGTTGGCGGCCGCGACGTCGGCGCACCGCTCGTCGACCTCCAGCGTGACCAGCTGACCGCCGGCCGGGAGTGCGCGGGCCAGCCAGATGGTGCTGTAGCCGCCCAGGGTGCCGATCTCCAGGATGCGGCGGGCGCCGCGGACGCGGGCGAGGAGGTTCAGCAGCTTGCCCTGGTTGGGGGCCACCTGATGGGCGGGCAGGCCTGCGGTCGCGGTGGCGGCGGCCGCGGCGACCAGGGCCTCGTCCTCCTCGACCAGCAGTCCGTCGAAGTAGTGGTCAACGGCCGTCCATGTCTGCTGAACCATCTGTCGTGTCGCCCCTTCCGATGATGCGGCGTTTGATAGTTCCTCATGGGAACTTACATCAGGGAGGGGTCGGCCTCCTCGAGTTCCCCGAACACGCCCGCCCCCGGCGTCCCGCCGGACACCGCTCGCACCGCCCCCTGTCCCTACCGGCCCGGCCGCACCGCCGCCCAGCCCTCCGCCGCCTCCACCTGCGCGGCCAGCCCCAGCAGCAGCGGCTCCGAGTCGGCCGGGCCCAGCAGTTGGGCTCCCATCGGCAGTCCGTCGGCCGTGAGGCCGGCCGGGATGTTCACCCCCGGCCAGCCCAGCACGTTCCACGTCCAGGCGTACGGGCAGGCCGCTATCATCGCCCGGTCCGTGGCCATGGCCCCCAGCCCGGCCAGGGCGCCGATCCGCAGGGGCGGGGTGGCCGTCGTCGGGGTCAGCACCACGTCGAAGCGGTCGAAGACCTCGCCGACCCGCCGCCGCAGGGCCGTCTCCGCCCGGCGGGAGGCCCGCAGGGCGAGCCCGCCCAGGACGCGGCCCGTCCGCACGGCCTCGTGCGTGCGCGGGTCCAGCAGCGCGGGATCGGGCACCCGCGCCACCCAGTCCCGTACGCCACTGGTCGCGCGGGGTACGAAGGTCAGGCCGATCGGGCCGTAGCGCGGGTCCTCCGGGATCACCTCGTGGCCCAGCGACTCCAGCCGAGCGGCCAGCCGCTCCACGGCGGAACGGACCTCCGGGTCCAGGGACTTGGGCGTGGCCGTGAAGGCCATCGCGAACGAAAGGGCGATCCGCAGCCGACGGGGCGTGCGGCGGGTCGCCTCGACGGCGGAGATCCGTGCCGGGCGGTGCAGGTCCTCGGGGTGCGGCCCGCTCGCGGCATCCAGCAGGAGCGCCGCGTCGGCCACGGTGCGGGCCAGTACGCCGTTGACCGTGAGCCCGTGGAAGGACTCCGGCTCCGGCCAGGTGGAGATGCGCCCGCGCTGGGGTTTCACACCCACCAGGTGGGTCCAGGCCGCGGGGATCCGGACCGAGCCGGCCCCGTCCGAGCCCAGGGCGGCCGGGACCAGGCCCGCCGCCACGGCGGCCGCCGAGCCGCCCGAGGAGCCGCCGGGCGTGTAGGCCGGGTTCCACGGGTTGCGGGTCTCGCCGAAGGCCCCGCCCTCGGTGAAGGGCCACTGCCCCAGCTCCGGCGTCTGGGTCTTGCCGACGATGACGGCGCCGGCCGCGCGCAGCCTTCGTACCGCCTCGCTGTCGGCGGTCTTCGGGGGGAAGGCCCCCGCGCAGCCGAAGGCGGTCGGCTCCCCGGTCACGTCCATGTCGTCCTTGACCGCCAGCGGTACGCCCAGCAGCGGCAGCCGCTCGCCCGCGGCCAGCCGCCGGTCCGCCGCGTCCGCCTCGGCGAGCGCGGCCTCGGCACGTACGGTCCGGAAGGCGTTGAGCTCCGGCTGGGCCGCGGCGATCCGGCGCAGTGCCTCCTCGGTCAACCGCCTCGCCGACACGGTCCCTTCGGCGAGGGCGCCGACCATGTCGACCAGGCCGGAGGCCGTCGGAACAGCTGAATCGGACATTGCGTACCACTCCCCATTACCGGTCGGTAGGGAGACCGTAATGGGGAGTGGCCGGGTAGTTCTAGAGCCAGCCCTCCAGGGAGGCCATGAACCCGTCGAAGTCGTCCCGGTGGATGGTGTGTCCCGCCCCGGCGACCGAACGCACCTCGAAACCACGGCTCTTGAGCAGCTGCGTCCGCTCCTCGTCGATCAGGACGCTCGGATCGGCGAGCTGCACGAGGGAGGGGACCACCGGTGCGGGCGGCATCAGGTCGGCGCCGACGAGCGGCGCGAGGCTCAGCGCGGTCCGCTCGTCCCAGACGGCCAGGGTCTCCAGCTCGATGTCGACGTCCACCTCCTCCCAGCGCGGGCTCATCGCCCGTATCTGCTCCTTGGTCGCCGTCTTGAACTGCGCGAGCAGCTCGGGGCCGAAGCCCTCGGCCGGGGCGGCCAGGTGGAACGCGGGGTCGGAGAACACGGCCCGGGCAGGCCGCAGCCGGTCCACCGCGAGCGACAGGGTCAGGCCGCCGAGGGAGTGGCCGATGGCGAGTTCGGCGCCGGCCGGGAGCGTCTCGACCACGTCGTCCGCGAAGAGCTCGGGGCTGTACTCGCCACGGCCGCTGGCGCCGTGGCCCCGCAGGTCCACGGCGATGACGCGGTAGCCGTGGTCGGCGAGGGCGGGGCCGACCCGGCGCCAGGTCCGGTGGTCGGCCATGATGCCGTGGATCAGGAGGGCGAGGCGGTCGCCCTCGCCCCAGGTCTGGGTGTGCAGGCGCACGGTGTGCCTTTCTCGGCGGTGAATTTCGGTCGAGGTGGGGAAGCGTGGAAGGTGCGGAGAGTGCGGGCCGCCGGTGCGGCGTGCAGGTCAGCGGGTCAGCAGGTCAGCGGGTCAGCGGGTGAGCGGGTGAGCGGGTGAGCGGGTCAGCGCACGCTGCGGATCGGCTTCACGGCCAGGGCCCCCGCCACGGCCATCACGGCCGCGACGACGAACAGCGCGGTGTACCCGCCGCTGAGGGAGACGACCACCGAGGCGACGAACGGCGCGATGATCTGCGGGCCGGCGTTGGCGATGTTGAGTACGCCCATGTCGCGGGCGGCGTCCTCGGCCTTGGGCAGCACCATGGTCACCAGGGCGGTGTCCACGGCCATGTAGCACCCGAACGCCAGCTCGTTGACCACGGCGAAGGACAGCATCGCGGTCCAGCTGGCCGACACGGATGCGGGCGGATGCGGGAAGGAGGGAGGTGCGGTGGGGTGAGGAGGGGTGCGCGCCGCCCTGTCGCGACGGCGGGGGTGCGACGGAGCGCGGCAGGACGGCGGCACGGCGGGGCACGGCGTCGGCACATCGGCCGCAAAGGGATGTGACGCCGTGGTTACACGTGTCAATGACTCGTGTAACTACTGTGTAGCATTCGTTTCCGGCCATCCGCTACCCCTCGGGCGTGATCGGTCTGGAAAGATGCCACGGCAATGTCTCAGTCATCGAAATCGCCGAAGCCGCCCATGCCGGCCTCCGGATCGGCCACCCCGCCGCCGCCCCCCGTTCCGACGAGCGCCGACGTGGCCCGCCTCGCCGGCGTCTCGCGCGCGACGGTCTCGTACGTGCTGAACAACGCGGAAGCCGTACGGATCAGCGAGCCGACCCGCCGCAAGGTCCGCGAGGCCGCCGAGGAGCTCGGGTACGTCCCGCACGCCGCCGCCCGCAGCCTGCGCGCCGGACACACCAGGATCGTGCTGCTGCCCACCTCCCACGTGCCGGTCGGGCCGCTCTACAGCACCTTCCTCAACGAACTCCAGTGGGCGCTGCGCCGCCTCGACTACACGGTGGTGCAGTACGGGAGCCTCGGACTCAGCGGCGACGAGGCCGTGCGGGCCTGGGCGGAACTGCGTCCGGTGGCTGTGATCTCCCTCGGCGAGATCAGCCTCTCCGCGCGCAACGTCGCCACCCTCAAGCGGGCCGGAGCCCGTGCGGTGATCACGATGGGGCCCGTCGGTGTGCCCGGGGCGCACGCGCTCGTCATGGACCAGCAGGAGGTCGGCGTCCGGGCCGCCGCCCACCTCGTGGAGCGCGGACGCGGGCGGATCGGTGTGGTCGTTCCGGAGGAGGCGGGCCTGGAGCTGTTCTCCGTGCCCCGGCTCACGGGTGCCCGGTCGGTGGCGGGCGCCGAGGTCACGGCCCTCCCCATGGCCTACTCCGAGGAATCGGCCGCGGCCCTCGCGGCCCGCTGGCGCGGGCTCGGGCTGGACGCGGCGTTCGCGTACAACGACGAGTACGCGATGCTGCTGATGCGGGCCCTCCAGGACGAGGGGCTGCGCGTCCCCGAGGACGTCGCCGTCATCGGCGCCGACGACCTGCTGATCGGGCGGTTGCTGCGGCCGCGGCTGAGCACCGTACGCCTGGAGATGCCGACCGGCGCCGAGCTGGCCTCGCTGGTGGACCAGGCGGTGCGTGAGCCGTCGGAGGTCACGGAGCGGCACGACCTGATGGCGGCCGCCGCCGTCCACCGGGAGTCGACCTGACGGTGCCGGGCCCGGGGCACACCGGACGCAGGGCCGGATGCCGGTCGGCACAGGCCGTCTCTTCCGGATCCTGCCGGGCGGGCCGGGCCCGGCCGGATCCGGAAGAGACGGCCCAGGTCCGGGGAGCCGTTGACAGGCGGTGACCTGCGGACGGAGACTGCGGGCGCGCCCCACCGGGCGTGCCCGGCGGCGTGCCCCGGTGTCCACACCGGCACCGACGCGCCACCGCCCGTACGGATCCGCCCAGGAGAGACCCCATGAGCATCCGCACCGTCCGCGACGTCTACGTCGTCGACGCCGTCCGCACCCCGATCGGCAAGTTCGGCGGCGCCCTCGCCGGGGTCCGGCCGGACGACCTGGCCGCGCACGTCGTGCGCGCGCTGGTGGAGCGTACGCCGGACCTCGATCCGGCCCGCATCGACGATGTCGTCTTCGGTGACGCCAACGGCGCGGGCGAGGACAACCGGGACGTGGCCCGCATGGCGGTGCTGCTGGCCGGGCTGCCGGTGAGCGTCCCCGGGGTCACGGTCAACCGGCTCTGCGGGTCCGGCCTCGAAGCCGTGATCCAGGCCGCCCGCGCCATCGCGCTCGGTGATGCCTCCGTGGCCATCGCGGGCGGGGTCGAGTCGATGAGCCGCGCCCCCTGGGTCGTGCAGAAGCCCGAGCGGGCCTTCCCGGCCGGGCACCAGCAGATGTGGTCCACCACCCTGGGCTGGCGCATGACCAACCCGCGCATGCCCGAGGAGTGGACCGGCTCGCTCGGCGAGGGGGCCGAACTCGTCGCGGACAAGCACGGCATCACCCGTGACGCGCAGGACGCCTTCGCCCTGGAGAGCCACCGCAAGGCGGCCGCCGCCTGGTCCGCCGGGCTGTACGACAACGAGGTCGTCCCGTACTCCGGCGTGGACCTGGCGCGTGACGAGTGCATCCGTGAGGGTTCCACGCCCGAGGCGCTGGCCCGTCTGAAGCCGGCCTTCCGGACGGACGGCACGGGCACGGTCACGGCCGGCAACGCCTCCCCGCTCAACGACGGTGCCGCCGCACTCCTGTTGACCGACGAGGCGGGCCTGGCGGCCACCGGCCGGGAACCGCTCGCCCGGATCAGTGCCTCCGCCGTCACCGGGATCGAACCCCAGCTCTTCGGCCTGGGGCCGGTGGACGCCGTCCAGCGCGCGCTCGCCAAGTCCGGCCGCGGGCTCGCCGATCTGACCACCTTCGAGCTGAACGAGGCTTTCGCCGCACAGGCGTTGGGCTGCCTCGCGGCCTGGCCGGAGCTCGACCCGGCCGTGGTCAACCCGCGGGGCGGCGCCATCGCGATCGGCCATCCGCTCGGCGCCTCGGGAGCCCGGCTGGCCGGTTCGGTCGCGCACCAGCTGGCGGCGGCGGGCTCCGGCACCGGCATGGCGGCCCTGTGCATCGGGGTCGGGCAGGGCATCGCACTCGTCCTGGAGCGCTGAGCCGGGCCGGTGCCATACGGGCGTCGATCGTTTCCGGTCACCGCTCGGCGTCAACTGCCCAATAACTGAACAGATGTGGAGCCTCCGGTCTGGCACGATGGCGCGTGCTGCCGCCCCCCGCCCCGCCCATCCCCACCCGGAGGCCCCGCGCCATGCCGCTCCTCGATCCGACGCTCTGGCAGGACGGACCCACCCTCACCGGCGGCCCCGCCCCGGTCGTCGAACCCGCCACCGGCCGCACCCTCGCCACCATCGACCTCGCCGCGCCCGCCGATGTGGCGGAGGCCGCCGTACGGGCCCTCGCGGCGCAGCGGGACTGGGCGCGCGCCACCCACCCGGAGCGGGCGGCCGTGCTGCGCCGCGCCGGGGACCTGTTCACCGCCCACGCCGACGAGCTGCGGGAGTGGCTGGTCCGCGAGTCCGGCTCGATACCCGGCAAGGCCGACTTCGAGCTGCACGTCGCCGCGCAGGAGTGCTACGAGGCCGCGGCGCTGGCCTCGCGCCCCACGGGGCAGGTGCTGCCGAGCGAGGCGCCCCGGCTGTCCTTCACCCGCCGCGTGCCGGCCGGGGTGGTCGGGGTCGTGGCCCCCTTCAACGCCCCGCTGATCCTGGCGATCCGCTCGGTCGCGCCGGCGCTGGCGCTCGGCAACGCGGTGCTGCTCAAGCCGGACCGGCGTACCGCCGTCTGCGGCGGCCTCGCCCTCGCCGCGGTCTTCGCCGCCGCCGGACTGCCGGGCGGGCTGCTGCAGGTCCTGCCCGGCGGCGCTGGGACGGGCGCCGCGGTGGTCGCCGACCCGCACGTGCGGGTGGTGTCCTTCACCGGATCCACCGCCGCGGGCCGGTCCGTAGGAGAACTGGCCGGCCGACACCTCAAGCGCGTGCACCTGGAGCTGGGCGGGAACTCCGCCCTCGTCGTGCTCCGCGACGCCGACATCGAGGCCGCCGTGGCCCAGGCATCCTGGGGTTCCTTCTTCCACCAGGGCCAGATCTGCATGACCGCCGGGCGGCACCTCGTCCACGCCTCGCTCTACGACGAGTACGTCGAGCGGCTCGCCGCGCGCGCCGAGGAACTGGCCGTGGGGGACCCGTACCGCGAGCGGGTCCACCTGGGCCCGCTGATCGACCGCGCCCAGCTGGACCGCGTCCATGCCCTGGTGGAGGCCAGCACCGGGCAGGGAGCCAAGCTCGTGGCCGGCGGCACGCACCGGGACCTCTTCTACCGGCCGACCGTCCTGGCGGGCGTCGCCGAAGACACCCCCGCCTACACCGAGGAGGTCTTCGGCCCGGTGGCGCCCGTACGGTCCTTCGCGACGGAGGAGGAGGCGGTGGCGCTGGCCTCGGCGGGCCCCTACGGCCTCTCCCTCGGGATCGTCACCCGGGACGCGGCGCGCGGGCTCGACCTGGCCGAGCGGATCCCGACCGGGATCGCGCACATCAACGACCAGACGGTCAACGACGAGGCCGTCGCCCCCTTCGGCGGAGTCGGCGCCTCCGGCACCGGTGCCCGCTTCGGCGGCGAGGCGAACCTGGACGCCTTCACGGAACTGCGCTGGACCACGGCCCGCAGCACCCCCGCCGGCCACCCGTTCTAGAGGGTGTCCGGCCGGCGCCCCGCAGAGGCGGAATGCGGAAGGCAGGCCGTTCGTTCAAGGGAGCAGACGGCTCAATCAGGAGGTCAGGACACCGTGGCTACAGTCGAGCTCACCAAGGAAAACTTCGACCAGACGGTCAGCGAGAACCCGTTCGTGCTGATCGACTTCTGGGCGGGCTGGTGCCGGCCGTGCCTGCAGTTCGCCCCGGTCTACGAGCGGGCCTCCGAGGCCCATCCCGACCTCGTGTTCGCCAAGGTGGACACGGAGGCGCAGCAGGAGCTGGCCGGGGCCTTCCAGATCACCTCGATCCCGACGCTGATGATCGTCCGGGACCAGGTGGCCATCTTCGCGCAGCCCGGCGCACTGCCGGAGGCGACCCTGACGGACCTCATCCGGCAGGCCCGGGACCTCGACATGGACGAGGTCCGCGCGAAGATCGCCGCGGAGCAGCAGGGCTCCCCGGGCGCGGGTGCCGGGGACCCCGGTACGCCGGAGGCCTGAGGATCCGCCGGGCTCGCGAGCCCGGCGGACCGGGCGGCGATCAGGAAGTGGCTGTCGCTCGATCGAGCGTTTCCACTCGAATCGGCGGCGGGGCCCCCCCCACCCCCGGGGGGCCCCCCCCCAAGACGGCGGGGTGAAACGCCCCCCCCCCCCCCCACCGCCCGATGTTGTAACCCCG
>NZ_JBIAVJ010000027.1:0-13851 GCF_042894025.1 Streptomyces sp. NPDC001549 | reverse complement strand
TTTTGCCGCGGGGGGCGGCGGCGCCGGGGGGCCGGGGGGGGGTTTCTGTTTGGGGGTGTCCCCCGCGGGGGTTTCCCCACTCTAGGGGGGGGGGCCCCCCCCCCCGCGGGGGGGGCCCGCCGCCGATTCGCGGACGTTGAACCGGACCGCCGACCGGCACTCGGTCAGTTCTGGAACCCGGTGAGGGGCTGGTGAGAACTGGACGGGTGCGGCGAGCCGTACGCCGCAGCACACCCGGATGGATCCGCGCGCGGCTGGGGAGCTGTAGAGCGCACGGACAGCCGGATCCAGGGAGGGGACGGAGCATGGGAACGGGAACGGTGCTGCTGGTGGTCTTAGCGGTCCTGGCCGCAGGGGGTGTGACGGGGACGCTGGTGCGCGCGGGGCGCCGCGAGGCCGAGGCGGAGAAGATCCGGCTCGCGGAACAGGCGCGGGTCCAGGCGCTGCGGTCGATGGAGGCGATCTGGCTTCTGGGGGACCGCGAGTTCGAGGAGTACGTCGCGGAGCTGTGTCGCCGGGACGGGTGCACCGAGGTCCGCAGGGTGGGCGGCGCGAACGATCTGGGCGCCGACGTGATCGGCCGGCTGCCGGACGGGAGGAAGATCGTGGTGCAGTGCAAGCGGTACGCGAAGCACCGCACGGTCGGCAGCCCGGACCTCCAGAAGTTCAACGGCACCGTCCGCGACGAACACGGAGCGGACGTACCGCTCTTCGTCGCCTCGTGCAAGTTCACCAAGCAGGCCCGCGCCTTCGCGGCCCGACGCGGCCTGGTGCTCTTCGACGTCGACCTGCTCGGCTTCTGGAACAGCGGCACGCCCCTGACGGCGCTCCTGGACCTGGACATCGGCCGGTCCGGCACCAACCGCAAGCTGGCCCCGGACAGCTGAACGCCCGCCGTCGACCTCACCGACGCAACCGACGATCCACCTCCTGTGGGCGTTGCGCGCCCGTTCGGCGAAGAGGGCGGAGTGGGCAGTGGTGTCCGGTCATTCCTGCCACACCACGAGCAGGGTGCAGCGGTATTCATTACGACACAACGGCTTGAATTCGCCCGCCTTTTCACGCTCACCTGGCGGGTGATGGGGCCAGGCAGCCTCAGCAGGTGCTCAAGTCTATTGATCATCCCGTGAAGATCGCTATTATTCATTCTGCTCCACCGAACTCGATACTCTGCCGATCAGGGAACGTCGTTTGAAGTTCAAGAACTCGGTTCATGCCGCGAACGGACCGGCAGTCAAGTGACCCCGAAAAGGGAGTGTGGCCGACCGTGGCTGCCGGAGAGGGGCATATCGGCATCCGATCCTGAAAGGTTGCGGAGTGAATGATCTGACCGCTCTGGCGTCTGCCGCTTTCGGCTCCACCGTGTATCTCGTGACTTTCTCGACCGTGAACTGGCTGAACCAGCTGTCCCCGCGTGCCAAGGTCACGGGCCTGATTGTGGCCGGAATGATTCTGTGCGCAGTTATCGGAAATATCGCGTTCGAGAGCCGGAGCGCCACGCTCGGGTTCATCGCAGGCGCCGGCCTGACACCGCCCGTACACCGGTGGATCCTGCAACGACGCAAGCAATAGCGCAGTCGGTCGCTGGTTCTTGACCATGCGGCTCATGGCCTTGCAGCTCTTGCCGCCGGCTCTGGCGACCGGGGGCTTCCCCCGCAGGCCTTGAGGGGCCCGGCGTTGGCGAATCGGCCCCGGTCGTCGCCGATCCCGGCCAGCACACGGGTGTAATGGTGCTTTAGGGTGAACCCGGCGAGGATCGGGGTGATCCGCCGCCGTTACGAAACCGAGGACCGCCTGCCCGATGCCGAAGCAACAACGCGGCGAAGCCACTGTCGAACAGGTGCTGGACGCGGCGCTCCGCCTCTACTCCTCGTCCGGGGAAGCCGGTCTCACCCTCGGAGCCATCACCGGCGCCAGCTCGGTCAGCTCCGGAAGCATCTACCACCACTTCGGCAGCCTGGACGGGGTGGTCGCCGCCCTCGCGCTGCGCTCCCTGGAACAGCTCCTGAAGGAACTGGGCGCCGCTCTGCTCCAGGCGGCCGACGCCCGCTCCGGCATCCGGGCCGTCGTCCTGGCCTACCTGGACTTCGTACAGGCCCATCCCGACGCGGCCCGCCTCGTCCACTCCGTCACCGCGGATCGCTTGGGCATGGCCCGCGCGCGAGAGATCCGGGACACCCAGGAGGCCCGGCTGACACCGATCACCCTCTGGATCCACGCGCACCAGGAATCGGGCGAACTCGCCCAGCTCCCCGCCCCCTTGATCGAGTCCCTCGCCATGGGCCCGGTCGTCGCCGTCGTCCGGCGCTGGCTCACCGTGGGGGACCTCGATCTGGAGGAAGCCGCCCGTGAACTGCCCGACCGCATCTGGCGGTCGGTCGGCAACTGACCCGGTCGGTGTGGCCGGCGCAGCAGGGAGGACAGGTGAGAGCCATCGGGCCGTGGCCTCGGGCGGGCACCTGCCCCCGGCGGGACGGCGGTGTCACCACGCCGAGGCCGCCCGTCATCTCAGGCATGTCTCGCAGACCACACGTAGAGTGACGGGATATTAGCCCCTGACCGGGATTCCCATGGGTCCTGGTGGACCCTCTGGAACCCTTGGAAGGTGCCTGTGTCGGAAGCGGTGGAGTACGACGTCGTGGTCCTCGGCGGGGGACCGGCCGGTGAGAACATCGTCGACCGGACCCGCGCCGCCGGGCTGAGCACGGCGCTCGTCGAGAGCGAACTGGTGGGCGGCGAGTGCTCGTACTGGGCCTGCGTCCCGAGCAAGGCGCTGCTGCGCCCGGCGCTGGCCCGGGCCGACGCCCGCCGGGTGCCCGGCCTGGCCGGTGCCGTCCAGGGGCCCCTGGACACGGCGGCGGTGCTCGCGCACCGCAACTACTGGACCGGCGACTGGAAGGACCAGGGCCAGATCGACTGGATCGACTCGACCGGCGCCCACGTGTACCGGGGCCATGGCCGGCTCTACGGGATCCGCAAGGTCGCCGTCACCAGCCCCGAAGGCGAGCACCACATCCTGTCGGCCCGGCACGCGGTGGTCGTCGCCACCGGCACCCGGGCCGTGATCCCGGACCTCCCGGGGATCGCCGGCGCACGCCCCTGGACCAGCCGTGAGGCGACCTCTGCGCAGGAGGCCCCCGGCCGGCTGCTGATCGTGGGCGGCTCGGTGGTGGCCGTCGAGATGGCCACCGCCTGGCAGGCCCTCGGCTCGCAGGTCACCGTCCTCGCACGCGGCGACGGCCTGCTGCCGCGGATGGAGCCCTTCGCGGGGGAACTGGTCGCCGACGCGCTGCGCGAGGCCGGGGCGGTGGTCCGTACGGGAGTGTCCGTCGAGGCCGTGGTGAGGGACGGCTCGACGGGCCCCGTCAGCGTGGTCCTGGAGGGCGGCGAGACGCTGGAGGGCGACGAGCTGCTGATGGCGACGGGCCGCGCGCCGCGGACCGAGGACATCGGGCTGGACACCGTCGGCCTGCCCGCCGGCCGGTGGATCGACGTGGACGACACCTGCCGGGTGCCCGGGCACGACTGGCTGTACGCCGTCGGGGACGTCAACCACCGCGTGCTCCTCACCCACCAGGGCAAGTACCAGGGACGGATCGCGGGCGCCGTGATCGCCGCCCGCGCGGCCGGCACCCCGCTGGACACCGCGCCCTGGGGCGCGCACACGCCGACCGCCGACATCCGCGCCCTCCCCCAGGCGGTCTTCACCGATCCGGAGGCCGCCGCGGTGGGCCTGACCCTGGCCGAGGCCGAACGGGCCGGGCACCGGGTGCGCGCGGTCGACTACGACATGTCCAAGGTCTCCGGCGCCGGTCTGTACGCCGATGGCTACAAGGGCCGGGCCCGAATGATCGTCGACCTCGACCGCGAGGTCCTCCTCGGGGTGACCTTCGTCGGCCCCGGCGCCGCGGAGATGATCCACGCGGCCACCATCGCGGTCGCGGGGGAGGTCCCGATCCAGCGCCTGTGGCATGCGGTGCCGTCGTTCCCGACCATCAGCGAGGTCTGGCTGCGGCTGCTGGAGACGTACCGGGGGTGAGAGTCCCCGGCGTCCTGGACACGGCCCGGCTGCGCCGCACGGTGCAGCCGGGCCGTTTCGTTGCCCGTCGCTGCTTCCCGGCCCGGGATCGGCTTGCGCGGGAATGGAGTTGACCGGCCGTCACGGCGCGGGAGATGGCGCGAAGCAGGCGTGCAACCTTGATCGATATTAGGTTAGCCTTACCTCAGTTTTGTGACGTCCTGTGCCTGAAAGGTGTTCCAGTGATGCGTGCTGCCTCCCTGCCCCGTACCGCCGCCCGCGCGGCCGTCGCCGCCTCCGCCGCCGTCGCGCTCGCCGTCGGCGCGGCCGGCTCCGCCTCGGCCGCCACCTCGACGCGTACGGTCACCGACGGCGCGACCACTTTCAACCTCAGCCTCACCGCCCCCTCCTCCGCCGCCGCGGCCGGTCAGAACGTCACGGTCACCGGCAGCGGATACAACACCGCCAAGGGCATATACGTGAGCCTCTGCGCCGTCAGCGGCGCACCGGGTGCGAGCAAGCCCACCCCCTGCCTGGGCGGTTCGGACCAGTCGGGCACCACCGGGGCCTCGCACTGGGTCAACAACGTCTTCGGCGGGACCCTGGCCAACACCTCCAAGTTCGGTACGGGCGGCACCTTCAGCGTCACCATCCACGTCAAGGCCGACCTCGGCGGCGGCCAGATCTGCGGCGAGACGGTCGAGTGCGCCATCGTCACGCGCGCCGACCACTTCAACTCCTCGAACCGCAAGTACGACGTCCACGTCCCGGTGACCTTCAACTGATCCCGCTCCGGGACCGATTCCCCGACCCGTCGACGAGGAAGCCATGACACCCCGACACCCCCTCACCCCCGGTCGCGCGGGCGCCGCATCCGCCGCGCTCGCGCTCGTACTGGCCTCGGCCGCCACCGGAAGTCCCGTATCGGCAGCCGGGGGCGAGGGGGCCGACGTACCGCAGGGCACCGTCGCGTACCGGTCGGTGGCGCAGTTCACCACGGCGGGCAAACCCCGTGACCTGCTGCTGCACCCGGACTCGAAGAAGCTGTACGTCGGTTCGGACGACCTCCCCGAGACCGCCGACGTCAACGAGAGCGGGCTGCGCGTCCTGGACCCCGCCGACGGCAAGGTGCGCAGCACCGTCGGCCAGGCTCCCGGGCCCACCGGAACGCTCGGCCGGCGGGCCGTGCGGCAGCTGCTCGCGCCGCTGCCCGGTGGCGGGGCGGTCTTCTTCTATCCCCTGCGCGGCATCGGTACCGCGAAGGACGGCGACGCCGCCGCGGCGGGCGCGTGGGTGCCGGGTGCGGCCGTCACCTACGCCACCGCCGGGCTCACCCCCTCGACGGTGCTGGTCGCGCAGGGCCCCGTCCTGTCGGAGGTCGACATCGCGACCGCCGCCGTGAAGCGCTCCGTCACACTGGCGGGCGGGGACGCGTTCGCGGTCGACGCGGCGCGCGGCACGGTGTGGTTCACGGACATCGGCAACCGCCGGATGTGCCGGATCGACGCGGCCGCCTTCCAGGTCGCCGCGACCGTCGAACTCCCGGCCGGCGAGGGATTCGGCGGGTTCACGGAGGTGGACCCCGAGACCGGCTCGGTGTGGGTCGGGCTGGACTCCTCCGTCGTCGTCCACGACGCGACGGGCAAGCGGCTGGGCACCCTCCGGGGCGCGGGCACCGACATGCCCCGCGCGGCGGGCTTCGACGCCACCACGCACGAGGCGTTCGTCGTGTGGCAGGACGCGGGGGACACCTCGCAGCCGGGCAGCGACAACGACGGAACGCTCACCGTCCACCGCACCCGCGACCTCCAGGAGGTCGTGAAACCGGTCGTACTCCCGGGAATCCACGTGCAGTTGGGCAGTGCGGCCGTCGCCGTCGAGCCCGGTGGCGCGGCCGTCTTCGTATCGGACCCGGTCGCCGGCCGGATCACCCGGCTGGAGCGGGCGACGTCCCCGAAGGTCACCGGGAACCCGGCGGACCAGGCGGTCACGGCCGGCTCGCGGGTCTCGCTCACGGGGGAGGCCGAGGGGACCCCGCGGCCCACCGTCACCTGGCAGGTCAGCACGGACGCGGGCCGGACCTGGCAGGCCGTGGCGGGCGCCACCTCGCCGACGTACACGTTCACGGCGGCGCTCTCCGACAGTGGCCGCCGCTACCGGGCGGAGTTCGGCAACGACGCCGGTGTGGGCCGTACCACTGCCGCCACCCTCACCGTCACCATCGCGGACGCCACGACGGGCGGCGGCAGTGGCGACGGCGGCTCCGCCACGACCGCGGGCACCGGCGGGACGGGCTCCACCGGCTCCACCGAATCCACCGCCTCGGCCGGGAGCGCGACAGGCGGTGCCGGCGGCGGCTCCGGTGGTGCGGGCGGCTCCGACGGCACGTCCGGCACTCCCGGCAGCGTCGGCGGCGGTTCGGCCGGTGCCACGGTCGGCGGAGGCGATCACACCACTCCCGGCGGCGGCGCGCTCGCCTCCACGGGAGTGGCCGTGGCCTCCCTCGCCGGGAGCGCCGTCGTGCTCACGGCGGCCGGGTGGGTGCTGCTGCGCCGCGCACGGCCGCGCAGCACCGGCTGAGGGCCGTCAACCCGCAGCGGGTGGGCGGTGGTTGGGCGTGTTGAATGGGTGTTCACCCCATCTCTCGACCAGAGACGAAGGAGATACCGCAGTGATCGTGATCGCCCACCTCAGCGACGTCCATCTCGACGGTGACCGGCGCGCGGCCGACCGCACCCGCGCCGTCATGGAGTACCTCGACGCCCTTCCGTACGACTTGGACGCCGTACTCGTGAGCGGGGACATAGCCGACCACGCCGAGGACGCCGAGTACGAGCAGGCCGCGAAGCTGCTGCGCTCGCGCCACCCCCTGGTGGTCTGCCCCGGCAACCACGACGAGCGCGCCGCCTTCCGCCGCGGCCTGCTGGGGGAGGGGTCACCAGGGGAGTCGCCCGAGGGTTCCCTCTCCACCGAGCCCGTCGACCAGCTGCTGCGCGGCGAGGGCTTCGTCCTCGCCGTGTGCGACTCGTCCGTTCCCGGCGAGCACCACGGCTTTTTGGAGGAGTCCACCCTGGCCTGGCTGGACGGCGTACTGACCGACACCCCGCCGCAGACTCCGGTCCTGGTGGCCTTCCACCACCCGCCGGTGCCGCTGCACACCCCGTACGTGGACGAGATCCGGCAGTTCGGGGAGGAGCGGCTCGCCGCCCTCGCCGAGCGGCACCCGCACCTCACCGCTTTCCTGTGCGGGCACGCGCACACCGCCGCGGCCACCACCTTCGCGGGCCGGCCGGTACTCGTCGCGCCCGGGGTGGTCTCCACGCTCCGCCTGCCGTGGGAGGCGCCGACCGGGTCCTCCGAGCACGTGCACCTCGACGAGCCGCCGGCCGTCGCCTTCCACGTGATCGGCGACGACGGCCGACTGACGACCCACTACCGGGTGGTCGCCGCCCGCCGGTAGGTACGTCCGTCACGGGTCCGCGTGAGCCGGCCCGAGGTGATCAGGTAGCGCCGCAGCGCCGAGCAGTCCTCGTGCACGGTGCGCAGCGCGTCGTTCACCTCGGGCTCCGTGTACTCCCGGTCCACCGTGAAGAGGGTCTCGGTGAGGTGGGCGAGCAACTGCTCGCGCCGGGCGGCCTTGCGCGGGATCGCGAGGAGGCGGCCGCCGGAGAAGAGGTCGGAAACGTCCCGCTGCGGTGGGCGCGCGGCGGGAGGCTGCGAAGGCTGGTGGTGGTCGGTGCTGTCGGTCATGTCCGCGAGCATCGTCCGTCCGCTCCGGAGGGGCAACGCATTTTTGGTCCCGGCAAGCGCCGACTCGATCGTCCAGCGCCCGGTCGGCGGGCTCGCCCACCCGCAGATCGACTGGCAGAACCGGCCCACGTACCAGCAGGTGACGGAGTTCGCCGCGCACTGATGAATGCGAGGGGTGCACAACGGCCCGTCCGTTCCCGGACTTCTCCGGGAACGGACGGGCCGGGGGCCGATCGGGCGGGTCAGGGACCGACGGTGATCTGCTGCGCCGGGTCGGTGGTGTCGGTCACTTTGTAGACCGCGTTGAAGGTGGAGGTGGTCGCGCTCGTCGGGCAGCCGAACCCGCCGGTGACCGTGACCGGTACGGAGACGTTCGTGAAGGTGAGCGTCGACGGAGCGCCGTTGGCCCAGGTGCCGCCGACGTTCGCCGGGGCGGTGGGGGCGGCGGTGACCGTACAGGAGGCGAGCCCGCTCGTCTGGACCACCAGACCGCCGACCGGCAGACCCATGGTGGCGGTGATCGGGGCGCCGTTCTGCATCGACACCGACCAGGCGCCGCTGGTGGTGACCGTGGGCGTCACTCCCCACATGCTGGAGGTGCACGAGCTGTACGTGGGCGCCGAGATCGGCGAGGACACGGGCCCGGCCGGGTTGCTGTTGCCGGGGGCTCCCGGCACGCTGCCGGTGGCGACGGAGACCGTACAGGTCACGGTGACCGAACCGGCCTTGAGGGTGGCCTTCCCGCTGAGGGTGGCCTGGAACGCGTGACCGGCCGGGGTGACGGTGGTCGACCCGGCCAGCGGTAAGGGCCGCGGAGGCGGTGACCGAGGCGAGGGCGATGGCTCCGGCGACGGCCGTCCCGAGGGCGAGCGCGGTCCGCGTACGGCTCATGGCTGTGCTCCTTGGGGATCGTGGTGCGGGGTGGGGGGAGGGGGTGCGGCCACGGCGGACTCCGCGGTCCCGGCTTCGCCGGCTTTGCGGGCTTTGCCGGCTTTCCCGGCTTTCCCGGCTTTCCCGGTACGCCGGGCGGCGTGGGGCTGCCAGGCGAACATCAGGCCGCCGCCGAGGATGCCGAGCAGGGTGCCGATCAGGAACCCGCCGAGGTTCGACAGGACCAGAGCGGCGGTGGCGATCAGGGTGGTGAGGACACCCGCGAGAGAACGCTGAGGGGGAGAGAACCAGGCGGTGAGCCCGAGCACGATCATCACGATGCCCATCAGGACGGACGGGATCCCCGCCACCCCCTGCTGGAGCATGATCTTCAGCGGTGCCAGCGGCAGGACGCAGATCCACGACCCGGCCAGGACCGCGAACAGCCCGCCCCAGAAAGGTCTGCTGCGCCGCCACCGCCGCCAGCGCCGCAACAGGTTCAGAAGCATTCCTTCTTGCCCTTGCTGACGTTCATGCTGAGCCCGGAGAGCTTGAAGGTGCCGGCGTTCGTCGCCCACGCCGTCTGCTGGAGATCGGTGATGCTGACCGTGTCGGCCTGCTGGGCGAAGAGGTCCTGCATCCCCTGGGCCTGGGCCGGACCCTTGTCGAGGGTGGAGGCGTCGCGCCCGATCTCGATGTTGTTGAAGACGGCGTCGCCCGCGAGCTGGGTCGCGTCGACGAAGAGGTTGCTCGCCTCGACCGGGGTCTTGCGTCCGGCGGTGAGGTTGAGCGAGATGTCCCCGATCACCGGGAGCGAGGTGACCACGGACTGGCACAGGCTGTGGAGCTTGGCCTCCCTGATGGCGGTGACGGCCACCGGGATGAGCTCCTGGCGTGCATTGACGTCCACGCTGCCGTACTGGGCGAAGCCCTCGCCCTCCAGGCTGCTCGCCGACACCTTGAACTGCTGCCCCGACACGGCGAACGAGGCGGCCAGGACGCCCTGCGCGAGGGCGATGCCGAGGCCGGCGGTCACGGCCACGGCGGGGATGGTCAGGACGGCGAACCGGCGCCAGCGGACACGGCCGGAGTCATCGTCGGAAGGGTCGGTTAAATGCGGGGAACCGGTCATGAGAACGTCCCTATATTTCGGCTGTGCACCGTTGTTACCGACGAGTTGAATGTAAGAGTGCCAATGGGGGTTGGCAAGGTTGTGCGACTGCACCCTTTGAGCCGACTCCTACTGCTCCGTACGCAGCAGTTCGGCGACCTCCGCATCCACCCGCCGGGCCATCGCCCGCGCGAACTCCGAGGTCACCACCTCACCGGCCACGGGCCGCAGGGCCGCCACCGCCGCCGTGATGTGCTGGAGCTGTGTGGCCGAAAGCCGTTCCAGGCCCCCCGGGCCCGCCGCGTCGATCACGTACCGCCGGAAGAGCCCCACGAACCGGTCCGCGACCGCCGCCGCCTGTGCCTGTACGAACTCCCCGGCATCCAGGATCTCCGCGAGCGGCACCCCCTGCCGCACCAGCGTCAACGTCGCCTCCAGCAGCCGCCGGCTCGGGTACGTGACCAGGTCCCCGTCGACCGTCACGTAGCCGAGCTCCGCCGCCCGCCGGGTGTCCGCGGCGGTCGCCGTCGGGCCGAACAGGTCCCGCAGCTCGCCCCGGGTCATCGTCACCGGCTCCTCCTGCACCCAGTCCCGGGTCATCTCCCGTTCCAGGCCCAGCAGTTGGGACAGGCCGCCGCCCTGCTCCCACGCGTGCAGGAGCTCGGCGATGCCGTTGACCGTGTAGCCGCGCCCCAGCAGGTCGCTGATCAGCCGCAGCCGGGTCAGGTGATCGTCGGAGTACCAGGCGATCCGGCCCTCCCGGCGCGGCGGCGGCAGCAGCCCGCGCTCCTGGTAGTAGCGCAGGTTGCGCACCTTGACGCCGGCCGCCCGGGCCACGTCCTCGCGGCGGTAGCGCCCGCTACCGCTTCCGTCCTCCACCTGGCTGCTCACGCGCCAGAGTGTAGGAGCTGCCGGCAGGTCACATGGGGCGTGGACGATCCTGCTTGACCGCCCGCAGGACCACGAACTTCGGCTCGCTCGCGACGACTTCGCTGTTGCCGAACAGCCGGCGCAGATGGGTGTGGTAGCCCATGTGCCGGTTGGCGACGATCCACAGCTCGCCGCCCGGCCGCAGCACCTTGCGCGACTGCGCGAACATCCGCAGCGCCGTCGCGTCCGTCGTGGCCTGGTGGGAGTGGAAGGGCGGGTTGCTCAGCACCAGGTCCACGGAGGCGGGGGAGAGCATCGCGACCCCGTCGCCGACGTGGAACTCGGCGGTGCGCCGGCCCTCGCGGATGTTCGCCCGGTAGGTCGCCCGCGCCGAGGCGACCGCCTGGTAGGACTCGTCGGTGAACACGACCTCGGCGTCCGGGTCGTGGGCCTGGACGGCCGTGCCGACGACGCCGTTGCCGCAGCCCAGGTCCACGACCCGGGCACCGTCGGTGTTGGTCGGCAGGTTCTGCAGGAAGAAGCGGGTGCCGACGTCGAGCCGGTCGGCGCAGAAGATCCCGGCGTGGTTGACGACGGACAGGCCGGAGGCCGACCCGGCGTCCTCGTCCACCGTGTACGTCAGCGGCCACGGCCCGGCGGACGTGGGGCGGGTCGCCCCGGGGGTGCCCGGCGTGCAGAAGATCAGCCGTGCCTTCTTCTCCGCGAGCGAGGTCTTCGTCGGGCCGAGGATCTTTTCGAACAGGCGCAGCGTGGAGGTGTGGATCTCCTTGACCATGCCGGTGCCGACGACGACGGTGCCCGCGTGCACGTGCGGGGCCAGCCGGTACAGCTGGTCCTCCAGCAGCGCCAGGCTCTTGGGCACGCGCACCAGCAGGACGTCGATCCGCTCGGGCGCCGGGTCCTGGGTGGTCAGCAGGGTCACCGTCGACTTGGACGTCCCGATGCCGGCCCGGTCCAGGTTCGCGGCGGTGGCGGCGCGGGTGAGGGCGGAGTCGGTGACCTGCGTCGGGTGGTACGCGGCGAGCGCCGTCGTCAGCGTCCCCCAGCGGTCCCCGAGCACGACGATCCGGCCGGCGGCGGCCAGGTCCACCGGCCCGCGTTCCCCGGTACCGGAGTCGAGGTGGCGCAGCAGGTACTCGTCGGCGGCGTCCCAGGCGCGGAGCCGGTCGCGCGGGTCCTCGGGGAAACGGGTGAGCTCGTAGGAGCCGAAGGGTGTGGTGAGGCGGTTCATATGGGCCCCAGGCTATCCGAGCCGGAGGCCCGAGCCCGCATGCGCGGGGCCGGGTGGCGTGCTACTCGGGGAACTCGCCCGCCATGGCGGCGGCCATCCGCAGGTAGGGACGGGCCTCGGTGGCCCGGCCCAGACGCTCCAGGGTGCGACCGAGCATCAGCTGTGCGTAGTCCTCCACCGGCCAGCGCTCCAGGATGGCGCGGAGCTCGCGCTCGGCGCGGGAGAGCTGGGCGGAGTGGTAGTAGGCGCGGGCCAGCAGCAGCCGGGGCGCCAGCTGCTCGGGGGCCTCGCCCGCCAGCGCCTCCAGGATGCGGGCGGCCGTCGCGTACTCCTTCGCGTCGAAGAAGAGCTGGGCGCGCGCCCAGCGCTCGGCTGCCGTCCCGTGCTCGAAGTACGTCGTCGGCGCGTTCATCGCGTCCCTTCCGCCGTTCAGGTGATCTGTCCGCTGCCTCCAACACGCCTTGGCCGTGGAACATTCCGCTCTCCGCCGCCACCGCCTCGGGGCTAGGTTGTCCACATGAGCAATCTCGATCGCCAGCCCGCTCTCTCCGCCTGCGGCGGCCGCGGTTTCGTCGTGGCCGAACCGGTGCGCGAGCTCCTCAGCCCGCGCACGGTCAAGCTCGGAGAGTCCACCGAGGTCCGCCGACTCCTGCCCAACCTGGGCCGCCGCATGGTGGGCGCCTGGTGCTTCGTGGACCACTACGGCCCGGACGACATCGCCGACGAGCCCGGCATGCAGGTCGCGCCGCACCCGCACTCCGGGCTCCAGACGGTGAGCTGGCTGCACGAGGGCGAGGTGCTGCACCGCGACAGCGTCGGCAGCCTGGAGACGATCCGGCCCCGGGAGCTGGGCCTGATGACCTCCGGCCGCGGCATCAGCCACTCGGAGGAGAGCCCGCGCCCGCACGCCCGCTTCCTGCACGGCGCCCAGCTGTGGGTGGCCCTGCCGGACGCCCACCGCAACGTGGAACCGCACTTCCAGCACCACGCCGACCTCCCGCGGGTGACGGCCCCGGGCCTGACGGCGACGGTCATCCTGGGCACCCTGGACACGGCCACCTCACCGGGCACGGCGTACAGCCCGATCGTGGGCGCGGACCTCACCCTCGCGTCGGGCACCGAGACCCGGCTCCCGCTGGACCCGGACTTCGAGTACGCGGTCCTGTCGATGTCGGGCGAAGCCCACGTCGACGGCGTCCCGGTCCTCCCGGGCTCGATGCTCTACCTCGGCTGCGGTCGCACCGAACTCCCCCTGCGGGCGACCTCGGACGCGAGCCTGATGCTCCTGGGCGGCGAGCCGTTCGAGGAGGAGATCGTGATGTTCTGGAACTGGATCGGACGGTCCCAAGAGGATATCGCACAGGCCCGCGAGGACTGGATGAATGGGACGAGATTCGGCGAGGTGAAGGGGTATGGCGACCCTCCACTTCCGGCTCCTGACCTGCCCCCGGCCCACCTCAAACCACGCGGACGAGTGCGCTGACCTGCGGCAACTGGAGAGGGGCGGTCCTGCCGGGCGTGGGTCGTATGCCTTCCGGTTGCTGAAGCTTCCGTACTTCCGATCACGCCCCGCGCTTGCCCTTCGATGGTGCGGGGCCTTCCCCGTCTGTGGGCGTCCGTGGGTGGGCGTATGTCTACGAATGCTGACCCAATGCTGACTTTTCTGACGCTGCATCAGATGAGGCTTCGGGCAGGTACAGACGTCGAATCGACTTCGGGGGCGATCGGCGCTTGCTTGGAAGTTGTTCCCGGCTACGTGCCGGCCGGGGGCCCACTGCGCTTCGCAAGAGCCAGACCGAGAGTCTGATCGCCCGGGTGCTACCGCTTGTAGGAAGCCGACAACCCCTGCAGCGGTCGTCGCAGGGGCGTCCGCCGTGCCCTCTCGGCTAAGGGATTGCAGATCATCAAGGTGTTGCTTCCCGACCTGGGGCTCGTTGGTCTGGTATGCGCATCCCGGACGAGACCCGTGACCAACTCTGC